>JAPUIH010000392.1 GCA_027297205.1 SAR324 cluster bacterium
ACCGCCTGGGGCACCTCTCTCGCCGCGGATGCTCTGCACGAAAGTCTGGCGGAACTGGGGTACCGGGAAAACGTGGACTTCGCACTTGGCATCCGCTTTACCCGAGGCCGTTCGCAGGACCTCTACCAGGGCGCGCTCGATCTCGTGCAAGCCGGATCGGACATCATTTTTGCGACCGGCGACGTGTCGGCCCTGGCCGCGCGGCGGGCCACGGCCGACATTCCGATCGTGTTCACCGTCGAATCCGATCCTGTCGCAATGGGCTTGGTACGCAGCTTTTCCCGCCCAGGAGGCAACGTGACGGTCATCACGGACCGCACCATAGAATTGAGCGGCAAGCGTCTGCAATTGTTCCGCGGTATGGTGCCCCGGCTGCGCAAAGTATTGTTCCTGTATGAGGCAGGCAACGCCACCTACCAGGCGCAGGCCAGGGCATACAGTGATGCAGCGCGGCGCCTGGGCCTGGAACTGATCGAGCGGATAGCGCGCACGGAGGAAGAGGTGCGCCAGGCATTGCGGGGTCTGAAAAAACAGGAGATCGATGGGATTGTATCGCCCTGGAATATCGAGCTGAACATTCCAGGATATATTCTGGAGGCAAGCACCCAACAGAAGATTCCCGCGATTTTCTCATTCCTGAATTTCGTGGAAATCGGAGGTCTGGCCAGCTACGGCCCATCATTGAGAACCGCCGGCCGTCTTGCGGCGCGCATGATGGAGAAGATTTTCAGAGGGACGAGCCCAGGGGGGATTCCGGTGGAAGTGAATACGGATATCGAATTCGCGGTCAACCTGAAGACGGCCAAGGCCCTGGGCCTGACCATTGCGCCGGAGCTGCTCTACCAAGCCACCCACATTGTCCGCTGAGGGGATGTTGCCTGACTGGACCGAGATCCCGCTGCCTAGTCGCTGGAAACGGGCGGGAAGCCGGAGGCAGCGATGGAATGCCGGCTTGGCCGGAGAACAACATCAAGCGCGACGCTCAAGAGGGTTAAGGAGAATATGCGAAAACGAACAACGAGCCTGATTGTTTTCATACTGGGAGCGGCGGTGCTTTGCCTGCCCATGGCCCTTGGGTCGCCGGAGGTTTCTTCAATTGCGTCCAATGATCCGGACACGATCGAGCTGGGGGGGCGCATCTTTCAAAAAAATTGCAGCCCCTGTCATGGAAGCGGAGCAGTGGGGGAGAGCCCCGCCAGCCCGATGGGAGGCTGGGCGTCGGGCAAGGGGGAGTTGGCCCCGGCGCTCAACGGGACCGGCCACGCCTGGCATCACGAGCCTGCATATTTTTTCCGCACTATCAGGAAAGGATCGACGGCGAAATACCAAATGGGCAATACAGTGATTAATTCCAAAATGAAGGGCTGGGCCGGACGGATGAGCGATTACGAAATGCTTGCGGTGATTGCCTATTTTCAGTCCCTCTGGCCTGCGCATATCAAGGAAGGCTATCGGCAAAGATTTTTGTACCGGGTGTGGCCATGAGCAACCGCCCTGCGATGACAAAATCCGCGCGGCCGGCACGGGGACGAAATAAATTGCGCACGGCGCTACGCCGCTGTGGGGCCGCGGCTTTGCTGGTGCTGCTGACCGGCATCTGCGTGGGGGCCGCCGGAGCAGCGCCGCGCGGCGGTCTGGTGCGCATCGGCATGGCGGCCTATCTGTGGGGAGCCACCAGCGACATGGTGACCCTGCGCGATGCTCTGACGCAACTGGGCCATCGCGACAACGAGGACTTCGCCGTTGGCGCCGTGTTTGGCGGGGGCAGCGAGGAAAAACTTGCGGCCATCTTACGGGGGTTCGCCAAGGGCGGGGCGGACATTATTTATGTGAGCGGGTGGAAGGCGCTGCAGGCCGCCCGGAAAATCGACACCAACACGCCGATCGTTTTCGGCACCTGGTACGGCCCTGGCGGTAACGGCTCACTGCAAAGCCTGGCCGGTGCTGGCGGAAACGTCACCGGTGTGGTCAATACAGCGGCGGCGGCCGGCCCGCGGGCCCTGCGGATGTTTCGCAAGCTCGTGCCCGGCCTGAAGCGGGTGCTCTATCCCTATGACGCCAACGGCTCGCTGCCTTCAGAGCAGTTGCATGCCCTGCGCGGGACGGCGGCGCGCCTGGGGATCGAACTGCTGCCACGGCCCTTGCGGACACAGGAGGAGGCCCGGCGGGCCATCCTGGCCAGTCCAGGGGAGGGAATAGATGGAATTCTGCCCGCCTCCAACCGGCTCAACATCGCAGGCTATGTGTTGGAGGCTTCCGCGCGGGGGCGCGTTGCGGCCCTGTTCTCCCGGGGCTGGATGGCGGAATACGGCGGGCTTGCCAGCTACGGACCAAGCTGGGAGGGCCTGGGCCGGCGCGCCGCGGAACTGGTGGACAGGCTCATCAAGGGGGCGCGGCCCAGAGAAATACCGGTGCAGGTTAATGAGCGCATGGAGCTGGTGATCAACCTGCGCAGCGCCAAGGCCTTGGGTCTCGAAATCGCGCCGGAGATGCTGGCCCAGGCCGACCGGCTTGTGCGTTGATGGCGGCGGCGCCTAGCCCGCCTGTTCGATCACCTCTTCCTTGAGGCGCGCCAGATTCTCGTCCAAGTCTCCCTGGGACAGGTGGTGCACGGTCACCAGCAGCCGTGAGACCCCCAGTTCCCGGTAGGTCTCCAGTCCTTCCCGTCCTTCCTGCGGGCGCCGCCACAGGGCCGTGATCTCGATGGATGACGGATCCCGCCCGGCCTGCTCCGCGAATTCCCGCAGTTGCCCGAGCAACCCGGCCAGCTCTTCGATATCCTTGGCAAATCCGAACCAGCCATCCCCATGCCGTGCCGCCCTCCTCAGGGCCGCGGGGCTGTGTCCGCCAATGATGATCGGCGGGTGCGGGCGCTGTGCGGGCAGGGGATGGCTCTTGAATCCGCTCCAGGACAGAAACTCGCTCTGATGTTCCACCACCTCCCCGCTCCAGACCTTTTTGATGGCCGCCAGATAGTCGTCGAAGCGCGCCCCCCGCTTTTCGAAAGGCGCGCCCATGGCCTGGAACTCCTCGGCCAGCCAGCCCACGCCCAGGCCCAGCATGAGCCGCCCTTCCGAGAGCAGGTCCAGGCTGGCCACTTGCTTGGCCAGCAGCAGGGGCTTGCTCTGGGGCAGCAGGTTAATGCCCGTGCCCAGGCGCAGGGTGCTCGTCTGCGCGGCGATATGGGCGAGGGAAATCAACGGATCGACAAAGTTGGCTTCCGGCGTCAGACCAAGTTTTCCGGACGAGTTGTACGGATAGCGGGAATGATAGTCGAGGGGGACAAGGACGTGTTCCCCTGTCCACACCGATTCAATGCCCGCCGCCTCAGCCTTCCGCGCCAGAGGCAGCATGGTTTCGGCCGGGTTTTCCTGACCGATGTTGATTCCGAACAAACCGATCTTCATGGATTGCCTCGCCAGTGTGTGAGTTCTCCGTGCGCTCCGCAGGCGGCTGGGCCGCCCCCACAACCCATACCGCAATCCCGAAAAACAGGCCAACACCCATGGAATTTGGTTGCTGAACTAATGCCGCGATCCATCTACACTTTGTTGCATCTTGCAGGTGCAATCGCAGCGGCGATTGATGGTACTGTCCGCCTCCAGCGGCTCCATGCATGCCAGACTGGAGCCGGCCAGGCGGACGCGGGGCAAAGCTCGGGAGAAAAGTGGGCGAAGGTGCATATCCTGAAGGATTGAGGCGCTGGCTGGTGCTGACCGTGGTCATTGTGGGCACCTTCATGGCGGTGCTGGACGTGACGATCGTCAATGTGGTGCTGCCCAAGATCATGTCCGCCTTCGGCGCCAACGTGAAGCAGGTACAGTGGGTTTCCACAGCCTTCATGATCGCCACGGCGGTGAGCATGCCCGCCACGGGCTGGCTGGGCCGCCGCTTTGGTCTGGGCCGGCTCTACCTGGCCGAGTTGCTGGTGTTCAGCATCGGCTCGGCCCTCTGCACCGTGGCCTGGAGCCTGGACGCGCTGGTGGCGGCCCGCGTGGTGCAGGCCCTGGGCGCCGGGGCCATCATGCCCACCAGCATGGCCATTATCACCGACACTTTCCCACCCCGGGAACGCGGGCGGGCGCTGGGCATTTGGGGTGTGGGATTCATGGTGGGGCCGGCCATCGGCCCAACCCTGGGCGGCTATCTGACGGACTGGTTCAACTGGCGCGCCGTGTTCGCGGTAAACCTGCCCGTGGGGCTGGTGGCCATGCTGCTCACGGCGCTGGTACTGCGGGAAAACCGCCCGGACAGATCGAGCGACTTTGACTGGAAGGGCTTCCTCACCCTGGGGGTGTTTCTGGTGGTGGGTCTGCTCACCCTGGACAGCGGCCAGGAGCAGGGCTGGAACTCGCAGATCATATTGCTGGGCATGGCCAGCACGGCACTGGCGCTGGTGCTGTTTGTGCTGATGGTTTGGGACAGCCCGCATCCGGTGATGCCGCTGCACCTGTTCCGATCCACAGAATACAGCATGACCATGCTGCTGAGCGCCCTGCGCGCCTGCGGATTCTTCGGTGCGCTGTTTCTCTTGCCAATTTTCCTGCAGACCGTGCAGGGGCGGGACACCATCGACACGGGCTTGCTGCTCGTACCCGGCGCGGTGACCGTGGCTATTTTCATGCCGGTGGCGGGAATTCTTACCGATCGCATTGGGCCACGCTGGCCCACGGTGTTCGGCGTGCTGCTGATGGTGTATTCCCTTTATCTGTACCACAGCCTGGATGTGGTGGTGAGCCGCTGGGATGTGATCTATCCACAAATCTGGCGGGGGGTCGCGGTGACCTTCCTGATGACGCCGGTCAACACGGCTGCCATGAACGCCGTGCCCCGCGAGGAAGCAGGGAATGCCTCCTGGATGATCAACCTCACCATGACCGTCGGGGGTGCCTTCACCATCGCCCTGATGGGCAGCCTCCTCTACCGGGAGACTCTCACTCAGATGGACTTGCTGGGCGAGGGCACGTTCCGCCGTGCCCTGCCGCCGGAGTTGATTCACCAGGCGCGGGGGCTGGGTTTTTCATCCAGCGAATCGGGGGCGCTGGCGCGGGCCTTAATGGTACGGCACGTCTCCCGTTCCGCCACGGTGCTGGCCTTCCAATACCTGTTTATGCTGTTGGGGCTGATCACCAGCCTGGGTCTGCTGCCGGCCCTGTTCCTTTCCAAGCGGGGCAAGGCGGCAAAGCCGGCGCAGGAAGGATGAGCCGCGTTACCCCAGCCGGGCCCCCGCCACGAGTCGGAGCAACTTGATGATCACCGCGTAAGAGACCGTCAGTACGGCCACGGCCATGGCCGGCTCGATCTGGTTGGCATCGGCGAGGCGTTTCTTGGTAGGTTTCTTAGCCATGCCTCATGCTCCCCGTTTGATGCGTGAGCGCACGGGGATTAGATTTTAAAGTGCATATGCACACTAAGGGAGGTCGGACATGGAAGGCTTGGGTGGAGTTTTTTTAGGAATCATATTCTTGGTTGGGGCGGCACTTATCTATTTCGTCCCCGCCATGATTGCTTGGTTCCGTCAACACCAGAGCTTTGCGGCTGTCCTTATGCTCAACGCTCTGCTCGGATGGACTGTTGTGGGTTGGATCGCGATCTTGTTGTGGGCGCTCTCCGGGCCGGGGGAAGCGGAGAGCCCCTCGGAAAAGACATTCAAAAGCAACTGGCCCCAATCATGAAGGAGCAGGTTTCGCGGCGGGTAGAATTCAAACTGCATCACGACCGTAAATTTGGTAGGTAAAATTTCAGTGCCGGTGGCGCGGGAGCCCAAGGTTCCGAAAACGATCAACAATCATGGGAGAAAGCAAATTGGCGGACCAATCCAACGGCCCCGTGGCCAGCAGCAACTTCAAGCGCTTGGCGCGCTTGCACCTGGAGGGTGGCGGCCAGGTGGTGGTGCAGGGAGACTACGCCTACATTGGACATATGCAGCCGCCCCACGGCACGACTATCGTCAATATTTCCGATCCCGTCAAGCCGGAAATCGTATCGCATATCCAATTGCCGGACATGTACTCCCACTCCCATAAAGTGCGGGTGGTGGGAGACCTGATGATCGTCAACAGCGAACAGAACGACCGGCATTTCCTGCGCAAGGGCTGCGAGATTTCCGCAATCTCGCGGCAGCTCGAGCAGGAGTTGGGGCGCGAACCCAACGACGGGGAGATCGCCGCGCGCCTGGGCGTAGGGGAATCGCAGCTGCCCACCCTGCGGGAAGCCGCCGCACGGGGATACGATGACGGCGGCTTCAAAATCTACGATATCTCAGACAAGACCAGCCCACGCCTGATCAAATTTCAGAAGACCTACGGCGTCGGCGTGCACCGCTTCGACTGCGATCAGCGCTACGCCTACATTTCCACGGAAAAAGAGGGCTTCCACGGAAACATCCTCAGCATTTACGACCTGGAAAATCCCGAACAGCCCGAGGAGATTTCCAACTGGTGGATGCCGGGCCAGCACCTGGCGGGAGGGGATACGCCGCACTGGACGGGCTACAGGAACAGGCTGCACCATACCATGAAGCTGCGGGACCGCATCTACGCATCCTGCTGGCACGCGGGCTTCGCCATCATCGACGCATCGGACATTGCGAGCCCGGTCACCCTGGCCACCCACGACTACCATCCACCGGTGCTCGAGCCGACCCACACCATTATGCCCGTACCCCATCCCATCGAGGGCCGTGAGTTGGCCCTGGTGATCGATGAGGAACACGAGCATACCCACGGACAGCCCCATGCCTGTATGTGGCTCTTCGATATCGGGGATTTGAACAACATTCACGCGTTGTCGAGCTTTCACGTCAGCGAGGCGGATTCTCCCTGGAGCCGTTCCGGCCTGCGCTTCGGCGCCCACCAGTTTCAGGAGCACCTGAGCGGCACCCTCGTCTTCGTGACCTGGTTCAGCGCCGGCTTGCGGGTGGTGGACATCAAGAACCCCCTGCTGCCCGAAGAAGTTGGCTACTACATTCCCGAGCCGGGCCAGGGCCATGCGCTGCCCCAGAGCAACGACGTGGAGGTGGACGGCCGGGGCCTGGTCTATCTGCTGGACCGCCTGAACGGCCTGGACATTCTGGAATTCAACGGCTGATGCGGGCGGCCGGTCAGCCCGGGCGCGGCGCCTATCCCGAAGGCTCGCCGCGCAATATGCGCCGCACCATCTTGCCCGTGCCGCTGACAGGCAGTTCGCCGCGGAACTCCACGGCACGCGGCACCTTGCAGGCCGCCAGGTTTTTCCTGCATATTGCGATGATCTCTTCCTCGCTGATCTTGCCGGCGTACTTTTTCCGCGGCACCGGTCACAGGAGGTTTGGGGAAGCCACGCCCGCTTCGCAACCGGGGAGGACACCGCGCCGGTTCAGCGCCGCAGCAGTTCGTTCATTTTCGCATTGCTTAACGCCTCTCCCGCATAGCCGAAGGCACCGTCCTTGCGCAATTGCTCCGCCACCCGCTTTACAAATGCCAGCACGGCCAGGGAGAGGCTGCCGCCGATACTGACACGCTTCACGCCGGCCGCCTGCAGTTCTCCCAGGGATGGCGCCTCATACCCGGACAGCGCCCCCAGCACATTGAGCGGCCCGTCGATGGCCTCCGCCAACCGGCGGATGGACTCCAATTTCAGCTTGCCGGGAACGAATAGGCAATCCGCCCCCGCCGCCCGGTAGGCGTTGGCCCGGCGCACCGACTCCTCAAACGCCTCCGCGGTATCCTGCCCGGCAACCAGATAGCCGTCCGTGCGGGCATTGACCACAAAGGGAATGTCCTCCGCGTCCGCCGCTTCCCGGGCGGCCCTGATGCGCTCCACGTTGAGGGAAAGGTCCAGCAAAGGCTGGTCTCCGCCTCTTGTCCCATCCTCGAAATTGGCGCCGACGGCGCCCGCATCAATCGCCCGCCGCACGGTGTCGGCGACATCCTCCGGTTTCATGCCGTAGCCGGCCTCCAGGTCCGCGCTCACGGGCACCGCCACCTTGTTCACCATCCGGTTCACCACCGCCAGCATTTCATCACGGCCGATTTGTTGCCCATCGGGATAGCCCTGAGCCACGGCGACCCCCGCGCTGGTGGAGGCAATGGCGGGAAAACCCGCCTCCGCGAGAATCACCGCGCTGCCGATATCCCAGGCGTTGGGCAGGATGAATGCTTGCGGCGCTTCATGCAGCTTGCGGAACGCGGCGGCTTTCTCGCGCAATGCATCCCTGTTCACGGGGTATTGCCAATAGTCATCAGTCATGATGGACACCTCCTAGGGGTGCGGCGGGACAGGCGCGTCCGTTGCGGACTGGCGCACGGATTATTCGCGCAGCCCGCCGCCGGTAATATTTTGTCGCAGCTCGCAGCCGGGATTATTTGCCCGCGGCCCGCCACTAGGTGTGGAAGCGCGGCACCACTTCTTCCAAATAGGCATGGTAGGCGTCCCAGTCCACCGGTGGGCGGATGGCTACGTTCAGGCCCTGGGCTCCGGCCTTTTCGTACTCCCCGATGCGATCGATCACCTCCGCCGTCGTGCCGGAGAGCATGCCCGTGCGGCGCAGGGGGTCGAAGCGATCCATACCCTTCTTATTGCGCTCCGCGGCCTGCTCGTCCGCACCCATGTAGAAACCCACGTTGATGGTGCGCTCGATTTCCCCAGGGTCGCGGCCGCTCTTCTCGCAATTGGCGGTGACCACCTGGTTATGCTCCTTGAAAGCCTCCGGCGCCAGATACGGAACGTTGAAGCCGTCCGCGTAGGTGGCGGCCAGGCGCGGCGTGCGCTTGGGGCCCCGGCCTCCTACCCAGATCCGCAGATTCTTTTGCACGGGCTTGGGCGTGCAGACGGCGTTGCTGAGCTTGTAAAACTTGCCCTCGAAGTTTGTCTCGCCGTCCCGCAAGAGGGAGCGCACCACCTGCAGCCCTTCCTCCAATTGATCCAGGCGTTCGCCGATGGGCGGGAAGGCATAACCGAAGTCCTCGAATTCCTCCTGGAACCAGCCGGCGCCCATGCCCAGCTCGGCCCGTCCATCGCTCAGATGGTCGATGGTTACCGCGGCCTTGGCCAGCAGCCCCGGAGAGCGGAAGAGGGTGCAGAAGACCAGGCAGCCCACCCGCACGTTCTTGGTAAGAGCGGCCAGGGCGGCCATGGCGGCCACTCCCTCGAAGCAGGGCTCCTTGCTCTCCTCGATGGGATTCGCGTAAAAGTGATCCCACACGGATATCCAGTGCAAGCCGCCCTCGTCGCCCTCCTTCCAGAGCCTCTTCAGCTCGGCCATTGCAATTTCCTGCGGACCCGTATGCAGACCCAGTTTGATGGACATGAATATTCTCCTTCACGGCGGTGGATGCGCCGGGCTTTGATTCCTGTTGGGAATTAATCTGCGCTGATCCTAACCCTATCCACAACACCGGCACAACAGGGGTACGCTGGAATCATCCTTATCCCTGAGCAACCAACACCACTGGGGCGAATGGATATTGTGCCCGACGCCCCAAAACACATGCGGTCCGGCGGGCGGAATGCGCCCAAACCCCTTGTAAAGGCGTTTACTGTTGACTTGTGCATGATGCCTGCATACCTTGACGGCTTAACCTTTAACAG
>JAPUIH010000393.1 GCA_027297205.1 SAR324 cluster bacterium
TTGGGCAGCAGTTGCCCGGAGGGCACGGCGAGGCCCTCCATCACATCCGACGCGATGGCGCTCCGGTTAATCGCCAGCGAAATGCCTTTGCGAACTTGGAGCTTTTGCAAGGGATTGATCCCCCGCGTGCCCGTCACGAAGGGACTCTTTTTGCGGCCACTGTCCAAATGCAGAAAGATCAGCCGGCTGGATTGGCGCCTGATGATGGAGATTCCGCTCTTCTTGGCCAGGCGCTCGATTGCGTCGGGGGGAACGGCTTCGATGGCGTCCACCTCTCCGGCCAGCAGGGCCTGCACGCGCCGCGCGCCGTCAGGGATAAATAGAAATGTCACGCGCGTCCATGGGGGCGCTGTAGCCCAGTACTGCTCATTGCGATCGAGCACCAGGGGCGTGCCGGGCTTCCAGGCGGCGAGCCGGTAGGGGCCCGTGCCCACCGCGCCGTCTCCGGCGTCGATTTGCGCGCTGTGCTTCCCCTCGGAGGCCTTGAGGGACATGATGCGCACATGGCTCAAATCGCGGGGCAGCGCGGGCCGGGGGCCCGCCGTGCGCAGACGGACAGTGATCTCATCCACCTTTTCCATGGATATGATATGCCGCGTATGGCGGGCGAAGCTGGCCGGGCTGTTGGGCACGGAGCGCGCGCGGGCCAGGGAATAAATGACGTCATCGGCCGTCAGCGGCGAGCCGTCGTGAAAGCGCACTCCGCGGCGCAGCACAAACTGCCAGGCGTTGCCGCTTTCCGACTTCCAGTGCACCGCAAGGCCGGGGTGCAGCCTCCCCTGGGCGTCCTGCACCACCAGAGCATCGTAGATATGCCTATTGAGCGCATTGTTCGCGGCGAGATTGTAATAATGGGGATCGAGGGAGCGCAGGCTGCCTTGCACGCCCACGGTCAGCTCCGCCCCCAAAGCCACTGTGCAGAAAAGCAGCATTATGGCGAGGGTCAGGCTTGGCCGGGCATGGTGCTGGATCAGCATACCTTCACTCCTCCCGGGTGGTACAACGGTTCGTGGCCCTTTCCTGGTCTGTCCATTTCAGTTCGCCGCCATTCCGTATGCAGATGTGCAAAATAAATCAGGGTGCCAAGGTGCATAAACCAAAAACCCTTGTCAACAGCCAGGGACAACAGCGGCTCGGACAGGAATATCAGCGAGCGCCCGCGCTCCCTCGCACGCCGTCCGGGCTTAGCGGGGAAGAGGCACAGGTGACCGCAGCCGCAATTTTGTTGTAGGGTAATTGCCGGATGGACCGGCAGCATGCGGCGTTGGGTGGCAGGCGAACATACCCACTCAACGGGAAGAATGGAAGAGGACGAATGACGAAATCCGAAGGATTTAAACCCACCGTGGCGGTACTGCCTCCGGATATTTCCGCTTACCGGGACGGCAATACCGGGATTCCCTACGTCACCACTTTCGATAGCGGAAAGCCGGGGCCGCACGTGATGGTGAACGCCCTCACCCACGGTAACGAGCTTTGCGGTGCCCATGCCCTGTGCTTTCTGTTTGAGCAGAACGTCCGCCCGCCCAAGGGAAAGTTGACCCTGAGCTTTGCCAATGTCGCCGCTTTTTCCCGCTTCGATAAGCATCAACCCTTCGCATCCCGGTTCGTAGACGAGGATTTCAATCGGCTGTGGAACGACGAGGTGCTGGACGATGCGCGGCAGAGCCAGGAATTGGCGCGGGCCCGGGAGTTCCGGCCCCTGGTGGCGCGGGTGGACTATTTGCTCGACATCCATTCCATGCACCTTCCCTCGCCGGCTCTTGTGCTCACCGGATTGCAAGAGCGCTCCTTGCGGCTGGCGCAGGCGGTGGGCATTCCGTCCTATGTGGTGCTGGACGAGGGTCACCAGGCGGGCAGGCGCATGCGCGATTATAACGCCTTCTCCGATCCGCATAGCGCAAAAACGGCTTTGCTGGTGGAGTGCGGCCAGCACTGGGTGCAAAGCAGCGTCGACGTGGCACGGGCCACCGCGCTGTATTTTCTGCGAGAGTGCGGGATTGTAGATGCGGAATTCTGCGCCGCGCATCTGCCCGTCTCGGAGAAACAGCCTCAAACCGTGGTCGAAGTCAGTACGCCGGTGACCATTACCAGCACGGAGTTCCGCTTCGCCGAGGATTACCGCGGCTTCGAGACGATCAAGGAGGCGGGCAGCCTGATCGCTTACGACGGCGATCAGGAAATCCGCACCCCTTATGACGACTGCGTGCTGGTCATGCCCACGGCGACGGAGCGCGCCAAGCCCGGACAAACCGGAGTACGGCTGGGACGCGTTATCGCTTGAAGGCGAATGCGCCTATCGGCTGCATCGGTTTCGGGGCAGAAAAAGGGCGTTGCCGAGCAGCCGGGTTCGCGGTGATATATTGGGCCTTTTCGCCCATGACGATCCATGCCATGGCACATGGGCCAAAAGGCGGGAAGCGGGTGGTGCTTGGCCGCCGCCTTGAAACCGCAACAACACCTAATCCGCCTGGAAACGGCATTCCCCAAGACGCAGCAACTTCCGGGGTAACTATGGACCAGCGATACGTAAATACCATCCGTGCTTGCAAGGTGATCCTCCATAATATTGACCACCTCGACGACAGCACGACCTTCGGACAACGATCCGAATTGGGAAGGCAATTTATCAAAGTCATGAAACAGATGAACCAATTCCTGGAAGCGGATGCGCAAGATGGAGGTCTCTGGGTTGGAGAAGAATAGTCCGGCGCGGCGGCGCCCCTGGCGCTACGAGGGCAGCGACCTCATGTTGAGCCTGCGTGTACAGCCCGGGGCGGGAAAAACCGAACCGGCGGGCCGCTACGGGGAGGTGGCGCTGCGGTTGCGGCTGGCCGCCCCGGCCCATGAGGGCAAGGCCAACCGGGCCTGCATCCGATTTCTGGCCAAGGCCCTAGGCGTACCCCCCGCCTCCGTGACCATTTTGCACGGGCAGTCGTCCCGGGATAAATTGCTGCGGATCGCCGATGCTCCCCAAGACCGCTGCAAGGCATTGCTCGCCGCATGGATTTCCTGATGCGAAAGGACAGGATCGCAAGGCCGCGCCTGCCTGCTGTGCTGCTGGCGCTGCTGCTGCTGTCGCTCTGTGCGCGGGAGCCGTTGCAGGCGCAATCGAAGCTGCCCTTCAGCTTGGCCGAAGTCCGCCAAATTCAAAAAATACGCGAGCTCCGCCAGCCAGGCCAGGCCAACTCCCTTGCCAAGGCCGCCCAGGCCTACACGAAACAGTTCCCCCAGGGGCGCTACGCGGATGAGGTGCTGCTGGCCCTGGGGGAGGCCCACGACAAGCTCGGGCACCCCGCCGCCGCCCTGGACGCCTATGACAGGCTCATCACCGGCCATCCGGACAGCCCCTTTCGGGAGCAGGCCCTGGCCGCGAGCATTCTCCTGCTGGAAAAGACGGGCAAGCGGGAGCAGGCGCGAGGGCTCTCCGGAGAGTTGCTGAAGCGTTACCCGCGCTCTCTTTACCGTGGCCGCACCCTGCTTTGGCAAGCCCGGGGCAAATTCAATGCCGGGGCCTTTGCCGAGGCAATCACCTTGCTGGGGCAAGTCGAAGCAGAGGGCTTGGCGGCCGCCGAGGCGGCGGAATATTACCGGATCTACGGTTGGTCCTACTGGCGCACCGAGCAGCGCTCCAAAGCCTGGCCCATGTTCTCCAAGTATTTGAAGCGGGAGGGTGCCGCCGAGCACAAAGCGCCTGTGCTGATGATAATGGCCGGTGCCCTGGAAAAATCGGGAGCGCACGCGCAGGCTCTGTCCTATTATGATCAGCTCGTGGAACATTACCCCCATCCAGAGCACCTGTCCGAGGCGCTGTTCCGAGGCGCCGCACTGTACGAGGGCAGCGTGCTCGCCGCCGCGCCGCCAAAAACGCGGCCGGCCCTGCGGGAAAAAGCCATTCAGCGTTACAGCACCTATCTGGATTCGGGTGACAAGAACCATCTGGAAAGCGCGCTGCGCAGCAAGGGGCGCCTGCTGATAAAAAGCGGCCGCAACGAGCAGGCGCTGCTGGATTATGAACGGCTGGCCGCACTCAATAAGACCCGCATCCCAGACCTGGAGATCCTTCACGAGCGGGTGGAGTTGCTGGGAGAATTGGGGCGGCACCAGGAAGCCATCGCCCTGTTGAGCAGCGCCATCAAAAATACCGCTCTTTCCCAGCAGGCGCGCACGGCAATGGTGGTGGAACGGGCCGGGCTGTACTACGAGCGGGAAGCCTGCGATGAGGTGGTGCAAAGCCTGGAGCCCCTGCCCGTATTCGCCAACGCCGAACACCGCAAGAAGGCGCTCTTCCTGAGAGGGTTCTGCCACTTCCGGATGGGCAGTTGGGAAAGGGCCTCCTGGGACTTGGAGGGACTTGTCAACGACCCGGAGTACGTGGCGCTGGTGTGGCAAGCCCTGATCGAGGCCTACCAACGCTCGGGACAAAATTCACGTCTGGTTAACCTGGGGGAACGGTTGCTCGCCACCAAACAGGTTGAACCTGCAGAATCCATGCTGACCCTTCTGGCGGGCACCTACGAAAAGCTGGGCCAGCCGGGCATGATGCTTTCCACGATCCGGCGCCTGGAAAAGCTGAATCCTCAGGCCGTGCGGGGTGCGGAAATTCAGTTTCGGCTGGGGCGGGCCGAGCAGGCCATGGATCATGCCGATCAGGCCGAAGCCCACTTTCTCGCGGCCCTCGCGGCGCCCGAGGACGATAAGGAGCCACCTCCCGAATACCTGGACGCCCTGGAGCAGTTGCAGGGGATCTTCATCAACCGCGGCAGATTTGAAGTGCTGGAAGCCCTCAACCGAAGGGCCGAAAAGCATTTGCGGAGCGAGGCGCCGCGACGGCGCCTGGCTACCTTGCAGGCGTTGGCCTACCTGGAATGGAGCCGGGCCGAACTGAGCGCCGGCCGCAGTGGCTCCGCGGGAGGAAAAATTGAGCGGGCCTGGGCTGTAATGCCGCGCGATGCAGGCAAGGAGCGCAGGGAAGTGCTGGAGGCCCTGCTGGCCCACTACGCCCGTAGCGGCGCGCAGGAAAAGGCCCGCGCACTCTACGAGCGGGAGCGCAGCGTAACCAAGGATTCCGCCGGTCAAGCCCAATTGGCGGAGATATTTGCCGCATTCTACCTGGGCTGGGCGGAGTCCAGCGAGGAGAAGGATGCGCCGGCGCAAGTGATCAGGCGCTACGAGCAGGCCCTGGCCCTGCTGCCCAGCGGCCAGTGGCAATCCCGCTACAGGACAGCCACCAAGCTGGACCGGCTGTACCGCAAGACAGGGAACTTCAAGGCCCGTGACAAGCTGTTCGCTGGCATCGGCGCGGCGGTGCCCAAACCGGCGCTGCGGGACCAGTTGCGCATATACAGGAGCCGCATATACCGGGATTGGGCGCGGAAGGAGGCAGGCCGCGAACGCTATGGCGAGGCGATGCGGCTGCTTGCACAAGGGGAAAAGCTGCTCAAGGAAACAGAGTGGAAACCCCGTTACGATCTGCTGGCCGTGCAGGGTGAAGTACTGCTGGCAAAACGGAATTATTCCGAGTTGTTGATCCGGTACGAGAAGTTCCTGCCTGCCATTGCAACGCCCAAGCTGCGCGCACAGGTGACCCACTTCATCGGACAGGTCTATTTGACTTGGGCGCAGGCGGCAAAAAAATCCGGTAACAGGAAATCAACGCGCATCCGCGCCTACCGCGCGTTGGACACCCTGCCGCCGAGCGACTGGAAACGGCGCCTGACGGCCGCGAAGCTGCTCACCCAAGTGCTGGAGCAGGAAGACAAGGCCACGCAAGCCATGGAGATATACGCAGCGCTGATTCCCCAGCTTCCTGAAGGAAAAGTGCGCCGTCAGTACGCCTTGTTCCTGGGACGAAAACTGAGCGCCGATCTGAAGAATGGCCGGCGGGCCACCCCGTGGCTGCTGCAGAGTGACCAGGGCGGCAACGACCCCCTTTCCCTGGAAGCGGGATACCTGCTGGCCGGTATCGAGGCCGGTAACAAGCAACGGCCCGCGGCCATCGCACGCCTCAAAAATCTTACCGCCCGCGGCCTGCAAAAATCGAGATGGCTGGTGCCCATATATTCCCGGCTGGCGGTGCTGTACCATGAGCAAAAGCAACTGAAGCTGGCGCTGAAAAACTACCGCATCGTGGCGAACGTCAAATCCGTGGAATTGCGCAAGCTCTATCCCAAATCCATCAGGCTGGCCAAGCAGCAAGTGCGGGCCATCCGCAACTATCTGAAATTTCGCGGCGGCGGCGCGGGCGAAAAGCTGGCCGTGCCCAAAGTGCGCGGGTAGGCCGCCGCATTCCTGCCTTGCCGACCATGTGGAGCCCGATAATTAAATGAGATTGTACGAACTGCTGTTGACCGGCCAAGCGCCCCTGTTTTTCCTGATCGTGCTGGCGATCGTTATTTCCCTGACCTTCCACGAGTTCGGCCACGCAGCCATGGCCAAATTGTTTGGGGACGACACGGCCCAAAGGATGGGCCGGCTCACTCTGAACCCGCTGGCCCATATCGACATTATCGGATTGTTGATGGTGATTTTTATCGGGATTGGATTCGCCAAACCGGTGCCCACCAATCCCAACAATTTCACTTCGCGCTGGGCGGACCTGTTGGTTTCCGCGGCGGGGCCGGGCATGAATCTGGTGTTGGCCGTGGCGGCGGTGAATTTTTTTGTCTTTGCCAGCCAGGCCGGCTGGAGCGTGGTGGATGGGCAAGGCCCGCAACTGTTCTTCGTCTATCTGGCCCAGATCAATCTGCTGCTGATGCTGTTCAATCTGATACCGCTGGGGCCTCTGGACGGACACTATATGCTGCCCTATTTGCTCACCCGCAAGTGGGCCTATTACTACCGTATCTATAATGCGCAGTACGGCTATGTGGCGCTGCTGGCGCTGTTCGCGCTGAGCGTGGTGGGGCTGCCGGTGTTTGGATTCATATCCTCGGTCAGTGCTTCCCTGCTGCCTTGGATCGTGTTCGTGTAGCCTGGCGGCAGGCTAGCCCTCCGTTTTCCTGGCACGTCCCCGCCCACCGCGGGAGGCGCCGCTTTTGCCCTTGGCGGCTCCGGTCTTTTTGGATTTTCCGGCGCCGGCCTTGGCACGGCCCTTCCCACGGGAGGTCTTGCTCTTGGCCGCCGGTTCATCCGAAACGGAATCTCCGGCGCTAAGGGATTTGCTGTCAAAGAGGGTCGTGCTGTCCTCCGCTTCAACGCCCAGGAAGGGCCCGGAACGCTTGAAGGAGGAAGTCAGGATGGGCGCGGGGCCCGCCTGCGCGGTTTGATGGCTGCTGGTAAACAGGGTGTCCCCGATGGCAATGTCATCGCTGTTCATGCGGGCCATCCAGTCCCCTCGTTTGCCCACCCGCAACGGCACGCGGCCGGGAACCCCCTCTGCATTGGCAGCCGCCGGAGGCGCGGATTGGCCTTCCCCGTTATTGGGATGCGGTGATCCGCCATTTCCGGGCACCGGCGGCGCGGCATGGGGCTCCTGCTCCGCTTCTTGCTCAAGCTCCTGCTCCCCAACTGGCAATTGCTCCTCCTCTTCGCCGGGCTGCTCCTCCTCTTCGCCGGGCTGCTCCTCCTCTTCGCCGGGCTGCTCCCCGCTGGCCGCCACCTCCGTGGTTTCCTCCTGCCCGTTGCGGCGGGAGCGGCGCCTGCGGCGGCGGCGGGGCCGTCCGCCGGAGCCGGCCTCATCTGCGCTCTGCGCCTCGGCGCCCGTGGCACTTGCAGCCTCGACAGTTTCTCCCTCTGCGGGCTCCTCCGCCGCACCCTGCTTGCCGTGCAGCCGGATGGACTGGCCCGCGGGCAGGGTTGGGTTTCCGGTAATGTGCACTTCGATTTCAAACTCAAGCTCCAGATCGCGCAGGGACTCCCTGCGGTGATTGAGCAGGAAGTTGGCGTGATCGAGGGGCAGTTCACCGTGAATTGCGGTGTATTTCCCGCTGGCGGCCATTTCCCGGAGTTCACGCAGCACGTTGTTGGCGCTGGAGTTGGCGGTGGGGACATGGCCCGTGCCGCCGCAGGCCTCGCAACGTATGCGGGAACCGCGGGACAGCTCCACGTCGATGCGCTGGCGGCTCAATTCGAGCAGCCCGAACTCGGAAATATTGCCGATGGAAATGCGGGCCTTGTCGTCCTTCATGGCCTCCGCCAAGGCCTGTTCCACCTTGGCCCGGTTTTTGGCTTGCATCATATCGATGAAATCGATCACGATCAGCCCTCCCAGGTTGCGCAGGCGCAACTGGCGGCCCGCCTCGGCGGCGGCTTCCAGGTTGGTATTCAGCGCCGTGACCTCGATATCCGATGCCTTGTTGGATTTTCCCGAGTTTACGTCTATGGTGACCAGCGCCTCGGTGGGTTCGATCACCAGGCCTCCGCCCGAAGGCAGGCTGACCTTGCTGGAATCCAGCGCCCCGATCTGGACTTCGATATTGTTGGCCGAGAACAGGGATTTGTCGCCCACGTATAACTTGAGGCGCTTTTGGAACTTGGGCAGCACCGCTTTGAAATATACGAGTGCCTGCTGAAACGCGTCCGCCGAGTCCACCAGCACCTCTTCCACGTCATCGGAAAAGTAATCCCGCAGCACGCGCAGCAGGCTCTTGGGTTCCTGGTACAGCAAGCCCGGTTTTTTCTGCTTCTGAAACTTGGATTCAATGGACTTCCATTCCTTCTGCAGGTTGGCCAGGTCACGCTTCAGTTCCGTGGGCGAGCGGTCTATGCCCGCCGTACGGATAATCGCGCCCTGCTTATCACTCTTCAATCCGGCCAACAGATTCTTGAGTTCGACGCGCTTGTCCGCATCTTCTATTTTGCGGGACACTCCGGAGCGTTCGCTGTTGGTGGTGAGCACCAGATAGCGGCCGGGCAGACTGACGGTGGTTGTCAGCGCGGCCCCCTTCTCCCGGATGCCCTCCTTGAGCACCTGCACCATCAGGGTCTGCCCTGATTTGAGAATGGATTGAATCTTGGGACGGCCTCGCTGCGCTCCCTCTCCCTTGTACAGGCTAGGGTCGATGTCGCTGATGGAAAGAAAGCCGTTGCGCGCTTCCCCGTAGTCTATGAATGCGGCTTGAAATGCGGGATTCACCTTCACTACGACGCCCTTGTAAATGTTGCTTACGGTGCGTTCGCGGTCGGTGAGTTCAATGTGCAGATCGACGAGCCGGTTGTTTTCGGTGAGTGCAATGCGAGTCTCGTCCTCCTGCACATTCACCAGCATGTTTTTTGAGCCCATATACGCTTCTACCTTTATAGTTATCGAATTTGTCCGTTGGACACAGTCTTCCGCACATTCTCCCCCCCAAGGGGCGCCATGTCCGAATACGGACAGCGCCGGGATGGCAAATCATGCCTGATCGTATCGTCAGTGCGGCTGGTTACGGGGGAAGGAAAACTTTGCGGGTTGGTCATGAGTTTTGGTCGACGGTGAACATATCCATATGCTTCGGCCATCCTAACCCATTCGGCGCATTAAAGAAACGGATAATGGTATCCCCAGGTTTTTCTGTGATTCCGCCATCCCAGCCGATTTTTCCATAGCCCACACCTATGGGCCCATTGTTATTAATTGGTTCACATTCGCCCTCATCTTCGAGATATTTGATAGGCATCCTGTGTCATTTTGTTGGCGCCAGGAGCGCGTAACCCAAAAAACGGAGCAAAACATGAGTATAGAGCTGATGTATCTGGCTGCTATCGCATTCGTCACCGCGCTGATGTGGGTTCCCTACATTATCAACATGATTATTGTGCGTGGGCTAATGGACGCGGTGGGATATCCGGATAACCCGAAGACGATGACCCCCTGGGCAGTGCGCATGAAGTCCGCCCACGCCAATGCCGTGGAAAATCTGGTGGTGTTCGCCTCGCTGGTGCTGGTGGCCAATGCGCTGGGTATCAGCAACGATACTACCGTGCTGGCCTGCGTGATTTATTTCTGGGCGAGGGTGGTGCATTTTGCGGTGTATGCCGTAGCCATTCCTTTCTTGCGCACCCTGGCCTTCGTGGCGGGTGTGGTCGGTCAGGTGATGCTGGCCGTGCAGATTTTTGCCTGAGATATTGATCGGGCAGATTACAAGACCAGCGGGCCAAGACATTCCGCAATCTTGCTGGCCCGCATCTGGCATCTCTGGGTGCGGAGGCAGCGGCGCGCCTGCCCACGGGCGGTCCGCCGATTGGTCAGCCCTATCAATTATAATTCCCCTTGACTTTGGGGGGGGCGGAATCTAGCTTCAATATAAGGATAACCTGAACGTTAGCGGGCATTATGCAATTGATCGCTGGATCACGATTATTATTAGGCGGCTTATTACTGGGAGGGCAGACCCTCAGCCCGGGCCGTCCACGAGTTTCCAGATGAGCACTGTCCGTTGCGGACACCGACTTTAGGAAACCGTGAGGCTTAGGGGCCTCGCGGACAGAGCATACCGGATTAGCTGCGAGGCCTTGAAAGCTTCGCAGCTTTTTTTTTGGCCGAAACCCGGGTGCGCTGAATGTTCCGTACAACAGAACGCACGACATACCGATAACCAGGGAGATACACAATGAGCAAGGCGAGAAGAATCCAGATTTTCGACACCACCCTGCGCGATGGGGAGCAGGCGCCGGGATTTACCATGAACGCCGAGGAGAAAATGCAGATGGCCCAACAGCTGGCGAGGCTGGGCGTGGACACCATCGAAGCAGGGTTTGCCGCGGCCTCCCCGGGCGATTTCGACAGCGTGCGGGAAATCGGCCATGCCATGAACGGGCCCATGATAACTTCCCTCTGCCGTACACATTTCGAGGATATCGACGCTTCCGCGGAAGCCCTCAAAGGTTCCCCCAATTGGGGGATTCACATCGTGATCGCTTCCTCCCCCTTGCACATGAAGCATAAGCTGATGATGGAGCCCGACGCGGTGCTGGAATCCTCCGTACGGGCCGTGGAGCGTGCCAGGGGCTATTGCGGCCAGGTGGAGTTCAGCGCCGAGGACGCGACCCGCAGCGAGCCGGAATTCCTGGTCAAACTGTTCACGGAGACCGTCAAGGCAGGAGCCACGGTGATCAACATTCCCGACACCGTTGGCTATACCACCCCCACCGAATACTATGAATTGATTGACCGCATCATGAACGACGTGCCGGGCGCGGATCAAATCACCGTGTCCGTACACTGTCACAACGATTTGGGGATGGCGGTGGCCAACTCCCTGGCGGCCCTGCGGGCGGGAGCAAGCCAGGTGGAGTGTACCATCAACGGGATCGGCGAACGGGCGGGCAACGCCTCCCTGGAGGAAATCGTGATGGCACTGAAAACCCGCAGCAAGTTGTTCAATCTGGAGACCGGCGTTCAGACCGAGCACCTGTACCAGACAAGCCGCCTGCTGACCCAGATCACCGGAATGTCCGTGCAGTCCAACAAGGCCATCGTGGGGGCCAACGCCTTTGCCCATGAAGCGGGCATTCACCAGGACGGGGTGCTCAAGAACCCCCTCACCTACGAGATCATGACGCCCGAATCGGTGGGCATTAAATCCAACAAAATGGTGCTCGGCAAGCATTCAGGCCGGCACGCCCTGGCGGATCGCCTGCGCGAACTGGGATACGAGGTCGGCGGCACGGAGCTCAACCGTATCTTCAAGGAGTTCAAGCGTCTGGCCGACCTGAAAAAGACCGTGTATGACGAGGACATCGAAGCCCTGGTCAGCCAGGAATCCGCCGGGCAAGAGGGGCGCTATGTGCTGCGCAGCGTTAACGTCTCCTCGGGCACCCACAGCACTCCCACCGCCACGGTGGAAATGGAGGTGGACGGAGAGATCAAGCGCAAGGCGTGCTTCGGCGACGGGCCCGTGGATGCCGCCATGATCACCATCAAGGAGATCACCGGCTCGCGCTGCTCTCTCACCCAATACATGGTGAACGCCATCACCGGCGGCACCGACGCCCTGGGCGAAGTCACGGTGTCCATCGAGGACGGCGACAAGACGGCCACGGGCCGCGGGGCGGATCTGGACATTGTGGTGGCCAGCGCCAAGGCCTTCGTGTCCGCCCTGAACCGGCTCGCCTTGCGCAAGGCGCGCATCCAGAGCCTGTAGGCGGCGCCCGCCGCGGCGCGCGGGGCCAGGCGCGGCACGCGTGTGCGCGGGCCGCGAATCATCAATATTGATGCGAGAGGCAACGCATGGTGTTTAAAACCCTGTCCTACATGGCCGTGACGATGACGATGCTGGCCATCGTCACCGCCTACCTGGTCTACCATCAGGCGGACGACCACCTGTCGGTGGGCTGGTACGCCGGGGACGACCAGCCCATGTACGACGTGATGATGCGCAAGGACGGGTTCAGGCCGCTTTCCGCCGTGGAATTGCGGGAACTGCTGGACGTGACCTTATATGACGCCAACCACGAGTGGGTGATCTATTACGACGCAAAAGGCAACGGCAGGTTTCTCTCCAGGCGGCTCCGGTTTTCCGACGGCAGCTACACCGACACCGGCTTCCGGGTAATTACCGAGGATGGACGCTACTGCACCAAGTGGAAGCAACTGCGGGACGGCCGGCGGCGCTGCGGCAGGGTATGGAAGAAGGGTGAGTTGTATTACGGTATGTTGCGCCAGGGCTATATCGGCTCCAAATACACCGTGCGCCGCGGCAACGTTGAGGACCTGTAAGCCCCCTCCGCTAAAAAATACTGTCGGTGTGCGCGCCGCCTCTGTTATGTGTAGCCGAAGCGCAGGGCTTCCACTCGCCGCAGCAACACCGGCGGAATTACTGATAGGCAGAGGCTTGACGGAATAAATGAACGACAGGTACGACCCTCAACAGATCGAGGCCCACTGGCTGGAAAAATGGGAAGCGGACGGCATTTACGATTTCCAACCCGATTCCGGCAAGCCGCCCTTCTACTGGCTGACCATGCTGCCTTATCCTTCGGGAGACATGCACATCGGTCACTGGTATGCCATGGGCCCTTCGGATGCCGGGGCGCGCTTCAAGCGCATGAACGGACACAACGTGTTCTTTCCCATCGGATTTGACGCCTTCGGGCTGCCTGCGGAAAATGCCGCCATCAGAAACAATATTCATCCCCGGGTGTGGACCTACTCCAATATCGAGCGCATGCGCGGCCAGTTGCGCAGCATGGGCGCCATGTGGGCCTGGAAGAACGAGATCATTTCCTGCGAGCCCGATTACTACAAATGGAGCCAGTGGGCCTTCCTGAAATTCCTGGAGTTGGGTCTGGCTTACCGCGAATACGCGCCGGTGGATTTCTGCCCCAGCTGCAACACCACCCTGGCCAGGGAGCAGGTGGTGGGGGAGGAGCGGGTCTGCGAGCGCTGCGAAACCCCCGTAGTGCGCAAGGAACTCAACCAGTGGAAGTACCGCATCACTGCCTATGCGGAGGAACTTCTAAAATTCGACGGCATGGAGTGGCCCGAGGCCGTGCGCACCATGCAGACCAACTGGATCGGACGCAGTGAAGGGGTGGAATTCGACATGGCCGTGGCTGGCCATGACGGAGTCGCCATTCGGGTCTTCACCACCCGTCCGGACACCATCTTCGGTATTTCCTTTTGCGTGCTCTCTCCGGAACATCCCCTGGTGGATCAAATCACCACCCCCGAACACAAGGCCGGGGTGGACGCCTACCGGGTTGCGGCGCAGAAAAAGACGGAAATCGAGCGCATGTCGGAAGCCAGGGAGCAGGACGGCGTGTTTACCGGCGCCCAGGCCATCAATCCCATCAACGGGGAGGCCGTGCCGGTTTGGATCGCGGACTACGTGCTGATGGGCTACGGCACGGGGGCCATCATGGCCGTACCGGCCCATGACGAGCGGGACTTCGTCTTTGCCCGCCGCTACGGCCTACCCATCCCTTATGTGATCAAGCCCGCCGCGGACGGCGCGCCGGTGCCCACGGAGGAGGATGGGCCTTACACCGCCAAGGATGGCTCCATGATGACCAACAGCGGCCCCTTCGACGGCTTGTTGTGGCCGGAAAACTGCGAGAAAGTGACGGCGCATCTGGCTGGCGAAGGCACCGGGGAGCGCAAGGTCAACTACCGCCTGCGGGACTGGCTGATTTCCAGGCAACGTATGTGGGGCACGCCCATTCCGGTGGTGTACTGCAGGGCCTGCGGCATGGTGCCCGTGCCCTACGAAGACCTGCCCGTGCGGCTGCCGGACGACGCGGTGTTCAAACCCACCGGGGAAAGCCCCCTCAAGTACCACGAGGCGTTCCTCAAGGTGCCCTGTCCCAAATGCGGCGAAGCCGCGGAGCGGGAAACGGACACCATGGACACTTTTATCTGTTCCTCTTGGTACATGTACGCCTACCTGTCTCCCTATTGGAAAAAGGGCCAGACCATCACGGCCCAGGACCAGCCTTGGGACATGGACGTGCTCAAGCAATGGCTGCCCCTGCACCAGTACACCGGCGGTATCGAGCATGCCATCCTGCATTTGCTCTATCTGCGCTTTTATGCACGAGCCCTGGCCGATGCGGGCGCCATGCCCTTCCGGGAGCCCGTACAACGGCTCTTCAACCAGGGCATCATCCTCGGCGAGGACAATGAGAAGATGTCCAAGTCCCGGGGCAATGTAGTCAATCCGGATGAGTTGGTGCGGCGTTACGGCGCGGACAACGTGCGAGCCTACCTGATGTTTATCGGCCCCTGGAATCAGGGTGGGCCCTGGGATCCCAAAGGCATAGAAGGCATGGTGCGCTTCATCAAGGATATCTGGAGCCTGGCCACCCAGCCGGGGCCGGAGGCGCCTAACCCGGACACCGAGCAGGCTGCGCACCTGACCCGGCAGTTGCATCAGACCCTGAAGAAGGTCACGGAGGACTTCGAGGCCTTCAAGTTCAATACACTCATCGCGGCACTGATGGCATTCCGCAACCATCTGAAATCCGCCCGTGGTGCCCTGGAAGGAAGCCCCGCCTGGCAAGAGGCGTTGGACACCCTGATTCTGATGCTGGCGCCAATCATGCCTTTTCTGTCCGAGGAATTGTGGCAACGCCGCCACTCGGGACAAAGCGTGCACCTACAGCAATGGCCCCACTACGATCCCTCCCTCATTCAGACCGAATCCGTGACCCTGGTCATTCAGATCAATGGAAAAATCAAGGACAGGCTGGAAATTTCAGCCGGTACCGAATCCGGTGAGTTGGAGTCCCTGGCTTTGCAGCAACCCAAGATTCAGGACGCGCTGAAGAACCTAACCGTGCGCAAGGTTATTACCGTGGGCAATAAGCTGGTGAACATTGTCGCGGCGGGTTGAACCGGCGGCGCGGGCGGCCCCACGCCTTGGGTTCCGATCTGGCCGTGAGGAGAAACTGCGCCCCGCACCTGCGGGAGGTGGATTGCCCGGCGGAGGAGGGCTGTCACTCGCCGTAAAGATCGCGGGTGGTCTTGATGGAGCGGTGGCCCAGCAGCTTTTGCAGGGTGCGCAGGTCCGCCCCGTTCTCCAGCATCTTGCTGGCAAAAGTGTGCCGGAAGGTCTGGGGCGTGGTCTTGAAGTTCAGTGAAGCATCTTCCCGCAGGGATTTTATGATCCTCTGCACCTGCCGGGGGGTAATGCGGTAGTCTCCATCTTTTTTGTTGCGCTGCCTGCTCACGATAAAGGGCTCTACGGGAGTCAGGGAGAATCCGCGCCGCCGGTTAAACGCGAGAATTACGGCGACAGCTTCCCGCGCTTCCCTGTTCATCGGAATCTTGCGTTCCATCTTGCCAGGGGCAGGCTGGAGGGCCAGGGATTTCTTCACCCGCAGCCCCGTGTACAAATCGCCGATATTCAACTTCACGAATTCACTGATTTTCAATCCGGTATGCAGAAGAAAATTCAATATCTGCCGATCCCGCTCCTGTGTACGCCCCCAGGTACCTTCCAGCAGCGCGTTGGTCTGTTCTTCGGTTAAGAGCGGTGGCTTGCGATTCATCGATGGCTCTCCCAATTTCCGTTCCGGCAAAAAAACCGCGTAAAGCAGGATGATACTTATAATGTATACCAAAAATGACGCCGGTTTTATATCGCAAAGCGGGGATCAGGGCTGAATAATTGCAAACTCGTTGATCTGAACGCCCGAATTGCATCAGATGGAAATCGGTGCCTATAGAGTGCCGGCCTGATCCGGGATTTGCGAAGCGGGCCGCGACCTTTGTTTTTAGCCAACAAATCAATATCTTAACTCGTTCTGAATTACTCGCTGCTTTTGACAGCCCTGGGGCGATGGGTCATAGTTGAGACAGCCTGCATTGCGGCGCCACTCGGCGGATTAGTCTCCGCCGCACCCCTTATTTTCACCCACGCCAATGGTGCGAGGGTGG
>JAPUIH010000394.1 GCA_027297205.1 SAR324 cluster bacterium
GGTGCGAGACCCTGTTTGCCGATACGCACGACCGGTTTAATGCGGTGGCCCTGGCCGCGCAGATAGCGCTTTTGCTTTCCCGTGAGCTCCATTTCCAATTCCTGCGGCGCGCGGAGTTCCTGGCCGCCGGCCCGCCGGCGCGCTCCGTCCTCGTTCCCGGCTGTGGCAACGCCCGAGGTCCTGCCCCGGTCAGGAAACGATAACCGTATTACGGGAAAAATGCGAGGGGCGTTCCCCATGGGAAACCGCGGAATCTTGGACTCAGGTAGAAAAATCGAGGCAAAAAGTGGAAAAAAATTGAAAAATAATGTGTAAACTCTATGGTTGACGCGGACGAGTACTTAAGTGTGGGGTATTGCGCTTTCTCGTACACTCACAACCCGCTATGAACGGTACCGTGAGCATAGAATACGCATTCATCGGTGGCGGCAACATGGGTCAGGCCCTAGCCGCCGCACTGATCGGGCGGGACGTGTGCCGGCCGGAGGCGATCCTGGTCGTCGATCCGGATGCCGGATGCCGGGAAAAGAACGAGAAGATGGGCTGCTTGGTTGCCGAGTTCGCCGGCGAGGCCATAGGCGAGGCATCCGTCGTCGTGCTGGCCGTGAAACCTCAGAACGCCCAGGAAATGTTCGGCCAGGCGGCTGGATTGCTGAAGTCCGGGCAGGTGGTCGTGTCCATCATGGCGGGGGTGACCATTGCGGCAATGACGGAGGGGCTGCGGCACAACGCGCTGGTACGGGTGATGCCCAATACGCCCGCCCAGGTGGGTATGGGCATGAACGTGTACTATGCGGTACCCTCGGTGAATGCCGATCAACTGCGGGCGGTGGAAGCCTTGTTGAACGCTTCCGGCGAGGCCTTGGCCGTGTTCAGCGAAGACGCGATCGACGCGGCGACCGCCATTTCGGGGAGCGGCCCGGCCTATGTCTTTTACGTGGCCGAACACTGGATGAAAAAGGCCGAGGCGTTGGGATTTTCTGCTCAGGAGGCGCAGCGCCTGGTGCAGCAGACCCTGCTGGGGGCCACCACCCTATGGAAGGCTCAGGACCTGCCCGTGTCCGTCCTGAGGGAGCAGGTGACTTCCAAGGGGGGGACGACGGCGGCGGCGCTGGAGTCGTTCGAGTCCAATGGATTGGGCGCTCATATACAGGAAGGAATCGAGAGGGCCTACCGCAGGGCCAAGGAATTGGGTAGTTGATGGGGAACTAATAGGGAACAAGTCGGTATTTGCCGCTTGGCGGCCGGTCAGGCATGACGGCCCCGCAAGCGGTCAACTGGCGGCGTGAAACGATTGCACCGGGCTGGCGACCATGATTAAGCACATTCCTCCGCCCCTTGGATCTGACGCGAATTCCGGGTTTGTTTCGCGCATTATGATCGTGGACGACGATGAGGCCCACCTGGATTTCATCAAGGCGGTGATCCTCAA
Organism: SAR324 cluster bacterium; assembly: GCA_027297205.1. Taxonomy (GTDB): domain Bacteria; phylum SAR324; class SAR324; order SAR324; family JACQKK01; genus JAPUIH01. The sequence continues at coordinate 1,433 of JAPUIH010000394.1, forward strand.
GGAGCGGTTCAACTGCTGGCTGACCCTGTGCAGCGGCGCCCGCGAGGCCTTGGAGTTCGTGCGCCACAATCCGTTGGATCTGATGCTGCTCGATGTGATGATGCCTGAAATGAATGGCCTGGAGATGATTCGGAGAATGAAACAGGACCCGCAGACCGCCCTGGTTCCGGTGATCTTTCTCACCTCCAGCCAGGAAACCGACGCCATATTGCAGGCTTACGAGGCGGGCGCAACGGACTTTATCGCCAAGCCGGTCAATTCGGCGGTGCTTGCGGCGCGCATGCAGGCGATTCTGCAGCGGGTCGGGCTGGAAAATGAACTCAAACTGCGCAACCAGGAATTGCTGCAGATCAACCGCATCAAGGACGAACTGCTGTCCGTGTGCTCCCACGATTTGCGGGCGCCTCTGGCGGCGATCGAAGTGATCTGTCAGCGCCTGGGCGCGGATATGGCGGAGACGGCGGAGCCTGACTGCAAAATTCAATTGGGCAAAATCGTGACCCAGTCCCGCCTCGCGCGGCGCCTGGTGGAAAACCTGCTTGATTATCACAAAATTGAAGAGGGCATGCTGGTCCCATCACCGTCGTTCTTCGGCGTGCGGGACTTTCTGACCATCTGTGCGGAGCAGGAGCAGCCGCAAATACAGAACAAGGGGTTGACCTTGCGTTCCAAACTGCCGGACGAAGACCTTGTGGCCTTCGGAGACCGGGACCTGCTGGCCCAGGCAGTACGGAACATTCTGGGCAACGCGGTCAAATTCGCCTGCAAGAATATTTCGCTGACAGCCAGGCTAGAGGCGTCGGAAGATGACGCGGGCGGCGGAAGCCGTCTGATTATCAGCATAACCGACGACGGTCCCGGAATTGACCCTGACAGAAGCGGGCAGATTTTCCAGAAGTACACCAAGGCCGACCCCAACGATAGCGGCAGCGGACTGGGGTTGTATATCGCCAGCAAGGCGGTCGAGGCGCATGCGGGGTCGCTCACCGTAGCCAGCGATCCGGGACGCGACACCATCTTTACCATTGCCCTGCCCCATGCCTATTCACGCGATCAACTGCCCGACCTCTCCACGGTCAGTGAGGCCCGGGGGCTGATTCTGTCGGCCAGCAAGTGCAGCGTAGGATTGCTGGAAGGCGTACTGACGGAAGCGGGAATGCTTGACGTGAATGTGTGCACCGACGATCTCGCCTGCCTGGACATGCTGGAACTTCAGACGCCGGAATTTGTGGTAATCGATCTGGAAAATCCCGCCTGCAGTACTTTTAACCTGGTCAAGCTGATCAACAGGGCGGGGTTGGGGGTGCATTTGATTTTTTACGGTTCCGCTTTTCAGATTGAAGAATTTTCCAAATATGTGAATATTCCATTCATTCCGCTTGCAAGCCCGTTGGAACCAATGGAATTGCTGCGCTTGATCGGCGATTTGCTCCTGAAAAAAAGCGGGGAGGAGAAAACCGTTTCGGTTAAGAGTCGTTAAACTTTTAAGTGCCGTTGAATTGGCGCGATGGGCCATTCCGCGGAGTGCAAACACAACTCGACGATACCGGCGGCAACATGACACGGCAGAAGCTACTCATCGTAGACGATGACACCGATCTCCGGGAAACCCTGGAGCACCTGTTCGGAAACGATTACGAGGTGCACATGGCGGCCGATGGACTGGAAGCCTTGGACCAGGCCCAAACCGTCCAGCCGGACCTGATATTGCTGGATATCATGATGCCCCGCATGGACGGATTTCAAACCTGTCTGCGGCTCCGCCAGAACGTCAGCACCAAGCATATCCCCATCATATTTCTCACCACCAAGACCGAGCCACAATCCGAGACCTTCGGCCTTGATCTGGGGGCGGACGACTTTGTCACCAAACCCTTCAATATCGACGTGCTGAAAGCGCGGGTCAGGAAGCGCCTTAACGGGGCTACCCCGGGCGCCATGGAAGAAACCACCGAGTTGGGGGACTACACGGTCTATTGGGAAAGGCAGGAAGCCACCCACGGAGAGGAGCGAATCTTCCTCACCACCAAGGAAAGCAATCTGCTCAAGCTGTTCGTGCAAAGCTCAGGCAAAGTGCTCTCGCGGGAGGCTATCCTGGAGCGCGTGTGGTCGGACACCTTCATTACGGACCGCACCATCGACAGCCACGTCAAGGAGCTTCGCAAGAAGATTCCACCGCTCGTGACGCTGCTGAAGACCGTTTACGGCTCCGGCTACAGGCTGGATATCTGAAATCCTCGATTCCCTCCGAATCATTTCCCCCTGGCGAACAGCGGCCCTTGGCCGAGTCGACCAGCACCATGCCGCCCTCCCTGTCCACCCAGACGATGGTGACCTGGGGACGCCGCCGGGCATCACGGTGTCCAAGCCGGCGAAGGATATTCCCGCCGGCGGGTCCGCCATGGATGCGGGGATGCTCCCTGAGGAGATGGCTTGCGAAGCGCACCGGGGCGTTGCAATCAGGCCTTGCGCCTACATCCCCATGCGCTCCCGTTCCTTGCGCTTTTCCTTTTTGCGGACTTTTTCGGCCTGCGCGCGTTTCAGCCGCTTGGCCAAGGAGGGTTTGATATTGAACTTGCGCCTGCTGAGCTCTTTGAAGAGGCCTTCCTTGATGAGCTTTCGCTTCAGATCGCGCATGGCGCGGTCGACCTGGTCATTGTTGACCTTGATTTCAATCATATTCGATACGTTCTCCCAATCCGCCCGGCCGGCGGAATCGTGTTGTGGTCAGCGTTTGTGAAATCAATTTCTTTTGCTGTCAAACCTTTAATAATTATCACTTGCGGCGGAGGGATACAACCGAATAGCAGTTAATTCAGGCGGCCTTGCCTGTGCGGCGCGGTTCCGTTATAGAGGGAAGCCTGTCACCCGGCGCGCCGCAGCGCCGGGCGTCATCCCGAGGATGGAGAACAAAGGTTCGATGCTGGAATCCCTGAATGCGCTTGAGAAGGAAGGGCTGGACGCCCTCAAGGCCCTCGCTCAGGCCGAAGAACTGCCCGTCTGGTACCGCACCTACCTGGGCAGGAAAGGCCGGCTCACCGAAGTGCTGCGCGGGCTGGGAGTGCTTTCCGCCGAGGAGCGGCCGCACGCGGGACGGCGGGCCAACGAGATCAAGACTGCCCTGGAATCGGCCTTCGAAACGCGCCAGGACGAGCTGCGCGCAGCGGAGATGGAGGCATCCCTGGCATCGGGCGCCCTGGACGTGACCTTGCCGGGCAGACCCGTGGCCCCCGGCCACCTGCACCTGAGCACACGCATGCTGCGCCGCATCCGCGCAATTTTCGCCGAGATGGGCTTCCAGGTGTACGAGGCCCCGGAAGTGGAGACGGACGAGAACAACTTCGAACTGCTCAACATCCCGCCCTACCATCCGGCGCGGGACATGTGGGACACCTTCTGGATCAACGATCAGGTGGTGCTGCGCACCCACACCTCGCCGGGACAGATTCGCTGCATGCGCGAGAACCACCCCCACCCGATCCGGGTGATTTTGCCTGGCAAGTGCTACCGCTACGAGCAGGTGACCCCGCGGTCGGAGCATCAGTTTTACCAGGTGGAAGGGCTGGCGGTGGGCCACAATATCCGCATCACGGACTTGATCGGCACCATGCACGAGTTTGCCCGCAAGATGCACGGCGCGGCGCGGCGGCTGCGCATCCGCGGCAGCTATTTCCCCTTCACCGAGCCCAGCATCGAAATCGACATGGACTGCATCCTGTGCGCGGGCAAGGGCTGCCGCGTTTGCAAATTCACCTCCTGGCTGGAGATTGCAGGGGCGGGCATGGTGCATCCGGTGGTGCTTCGCAACGGCGGCTACGACCCCGATCAGTGGAGCGGTTTCGCCTTTGGGATGGGCGTGGAGCGTCCGGCGATGCTGCATCACGGAATCGAAGACATCCGCTATTTCTACAGCAACGACTTGCGTTTTCTCAGGCAATTCTAACGTTCCCATGGCTCTGCGCGTTCCCATCAGCTGGCTCTACGATTTCGTGGAGCCCTCCGCCACCCCCGAGGAGTTGGCCGAGCGGCTCACCCTGGCGGGGTTGGAGGTGGAATCCCTCACCAACCTGGGGGCGCAGTGGAATCGGGACGTGCTGCGGGTGGGCCGGATCAGCGAGGTGGCGGCCCATCCCAACGCGGACCGGCTCTGCCTGGTCACCGTCGATTATGGCGCGGCGGCGCCTATCACGGTGGTCACCGGCGCACCGAACATGCTGCGCCACCTGGGCGAGCAACTGCCCGCCGAGCCGCTGATGGTGCCTTTGGCCCTGGTGGGTGCGGAACTGATCGATGGCCATGCCGGCGACGGCCGCAAGCTCAAGTTGAAAGCGGGAAATATCCGCGGTGTGCGCTCCGAGGGCATGGTCTGTTCGGAGCGGGAGTTGGGCCTGAGCGAGGATCATGAGGGCATTCTCATTCTTCCTTCCGACGCACCCCTGGGCGCGGCCCTGGCCGATTACCTGGGGGATCATGTGCTCGAGTTCGACATCAAGGGCGGCTTTGCCCATCTGCTTTCCGTGTTCGGCGTGGCGCGGGAGGCCGCGGTGCTCACCGGCAAGACCCTCAAGCGCGGCGTGCTGGAAATTGCGCAGCAGGAGCACATGCCCACCACCGGCGATCCCTCCTATATCCAACTGGAAATTGCCGATCCCGATCTCTGTTCGCGCTACGTGGCCCTGCTGATCGAGGGCATCACGGTCTGCCCTTCGCCCTTCTGGATGAGCCAGCGCCTGCTGCGCGCCGGCCTGCGCCCCATCAATGCCATTGTGGACGTGACCAACTACGTGATGCTGGAGCTGGGGCAACCCCTGCACGCCTTCGACTATGGCATGCTGCGTCCGGAAGGCCAGGCGCATAAGCCGCTGATCCGTGTGCGGCGGGCCCAGCCGGGGGAAAAGATGCGCACCCTTGACGGCGTGGAACGCAGCTTCGACGGCGAAATGCTGCTGATCACCGACGGTGGGGGCGCGGTGGGTTTGGCCGGGGTGATGGGCGGCGAGAACTCGGAGATCACCGATGACACCACGGCGGTGCTGCTGGAGTCGGCCAATTTCGAGTTTCTCAACACACGCCGCACGAGCCAGCTGCTCAAGCTGCGCACGGAGGCCAGCGACCGCTTCGGCAAGCGCCTGGATCCGGAGCTGTGCCTGCGCGCGGCCTTGCGCGCGGCCACCCTGATTGCGGAAATTTGCGGGGGCCGGCTGCGCATGGAGTACGGTGATCTGTATCCCCAGCCCGCCGGCCTCGAACCGGTGCGGCTGGAGTTGGACTTCGTGGAGCGCCTGCTGGGAGTGGCCGTGCCGCGGGAAGAAGTGGTGCGCACCCTGGAAGCGCTGGAATTCACCGTGGCCGGCGAGGACCCGCTGCTGGTGACACCGCCCTCCCACCGCATGGACGTGAGCATGCCCGCCGACCTGGTGGAGGAGGTGGGGCGCATCCACGGCTACGACCGCATGCCTCACACCCTCATTCAGGACGAGCTGCCGCCGCAGATGCGCAACACGCTGCTGGACGGTACGGAGCGCATCCGTGACTTGCTCATCGGCTGCGGCCTGGACGAAATCATCACCTACTCCATCGTTTCCATCGGCGACCAGGCCAAGCTCGATCCCGGCGGCGGGGCCGTGGACGAGAGCGCCTTTTTGGCGGTGAAGAATCCCCTCTCCGCGGAGCGGGGCCATCTGCGGCGGGGCCTGCTCGCCGAAGGGCTGAACACCATGCGCGCCAATCTGCGCTTTCAGGGGCGCGTGAGCATCTTCGAGGTGGGGCGGGTCTTTCATCCCCGCGCGGGTGAAATGCTGCCGGAGGAGCCCCTGCGCCTTTGCGCCCTGCTGAGCGGCCCCCGGGCCGCGGGGTTCTGGCAAAGCGGGGAGTCTGGCCCGGCCTTCGAATTCTACGATGTGAAGGGGGTGGCGGAAACCCTGCTGGAAGGGCTGGAACAGGCCGGGGCCGAGTGGCGGCCCGGCGCGGGCCCGGCCTACCATCCCGGGCGCTCCGCCCAACTGCTGGTGGAGGGCAAAGCGGTGGGAGAACTGGGAGAACTGCATCCGCGGGTGGTGGCGGCCTTCGGGCTGGGATCACGCACCGTCTGCGCCCTGGAAGCCGACGTGGACGCCCTGCTGGCCCTGTGGCACGAGGACAAACAGATGGACCCTCTCTCCCAGCAGCCCCCGGTGTACGAAGACCTGGCCTTCATCGTGGACGAGGCCCTGCCCGCCGAGCAGTTGCGGGCCATGATCGCCCAGACCGGCGGGCCCCTGCTGCGCGAGGTGCAGCTGTTCGACCTGTACCGGGACCAACGGCTGGGCGCCGGCAAGAAAAGCCTGGCCTATGCCCTCACCTACCAGGCGGAAGAACGCACCCTCACCGACGGCGAAGTGGCCAAAGTGCGCAGCAAAATCGTAAACCGGGTGGAAAAGGAACTGGGTGCCGAACTGCGGGGGGAAGTGTAGGGGCGACTTGCATCCTGCCCCCCGGATACGCTTTCGTGAATTATACGGGTCAGTCCTTGAACGCCTCCTGGAAGGCTTCCAGGAAGCGGGGCAGGTCGGCAGAGGGAAGTTCATTGATGCCAGCCGCGGCGGCCCGTCCGCCCCCGCCGGCGAAGGCCATGCACAGATTGTCCGCGCCGCCGGGCCGATCGTCCGGGGCGCGCACGCTCACCCGCAGGCTGCCGTCCGCATTGTCCACGATCAATGCCGTGGCGGCCTCGGGGGTTTCCGCGGCCAGCCGGTTCGCATACACCCCCATCACCCGCCGCACCCAGATTTGGTTGGGATAGTGGAACACCCGCCCCGCCTTGTGGTCCAGGATGGGCGCGCGGCGTTGGGCCCGCACCATGTCCGCCGTAAAGTCCCGCAGCAGCTTTTCCGCCTCGGGAGCGTCGCCGAGAAACTCCAGCGGGTGCTCATAGGCATGCAGGGCGCGGTACAGCACCTCCGGGTGAATGTGCAGGTCCTCCAGCGATGCCCCGTAGGCATTGTAATTGAGCAGTTCCCCCAGGGTGTGCAGGCCCTCCAGTTCCTGGGCAGTCAGCCCCAGGGTCTTGGCCACGGCATTGGCCTGTTCCACCAGATTGTCCCCAAAGGCCGCGGTGACCGACCAGGCGCGGTAGGCGCCTTTCACATAGCCGTCAACCAGCAGGCTGGTGCATAGATCCGGGGAAGTGTCGATATGGACCTCCAGGCCCTCGTGTTGGGGCAGCTCCCCGGCAAAATGATGATCGAAGTAGAGCAGCTTGCACCCGCGCTCCAGCAGCCCCTCCGCCGCGGCGCGGTTTGCATGAAAGGACAAGTCCAGCACGGTCACCTGGGCGTCCCTGACATCCCCCAGTCGCTCCAGCAGCCGGATATCCCGCTTGACGCCCGTGACCAGCCGCGCTTCCCGCGGCTCGTGCAGGCGCAACTGATGGAGCGCGCAGATGCCGTCCGCGTCTCCATTGAATACGTCGATTGCGTTCATGCCTCTCCTGCGGATGCGCCGGGTGCGCCGGCGTGCGGAGCCCCACCATGCCTGGCGGCCTCACCGATACCGTACTCCAATTCCGATTACCTTGCGGCGGAGAAATTGCCGTCAGTGGGAACAGGACGCACATGGCGGGAGCACCCCGCCATTCCTCGATTCACCAGGATGATATCACCGTGAAGCCCGCGGTGGAAACCATTCGCCGGCATCATGGCCGCCGGACCACCGGCGCGCGGAGATCCTGGCCGCCGGCGCGCGGAGTTCCTGGCCGCCGGACCACCGGCGTGCGGAGATTCTGGCCGCCGGCCCACCGGCGCGCTAGCACTTTGCCATTGATCCGCCGGAGGCGCCGGCCACGCCACAGGGCCGGGCGGGTGGAGATTTCGCCAGCTGGGCCCGGCCTTGGCCGAGCCAGGTCAGGAATTCGGCGGGGGTGGCCATAATGCCCGCGTGCTTGGCCAGCACGGAGTTGTCCGGCGCCAGGATCACGTAATAGGGCAGGGCCACGGTGCGGAAGCGCTCGATTTGCAGGTTCTGGTTGATATCGGCGTTGTCCCCCCCGTCGGTGTACAACTGCACCAGCACGAACTGGCTCTTGAACGAATCGTAGACCGCCGGATCGGCGAACACGTTTTTTTCCATCCAGCGGCAGTTCACGCAGGTATAGCCGGTGAAGTCGATGAAGATCGGCTTGCCGTTCACCTTTGCCTCGCTCAGGCCCGCCTGCAGGGAGAACAGCCAGGGCAGTTTGTGCACTTTGTCCAGCTCTTGCGAGCCGCCGGCGGTAAGGTATGCCGAAGCGCCCACCAGCCGCGGCGGCACATAAGCCTCGGTATAGGCATCCAGCTCCCGGCCGGTCACGCCCAGCATCAGGTAGACCGTCAGCACCACGAAGGCCCCGCCGAAGAGCTGGCGGGGCAGGGCGCGCCCCGCACCCTTTACGCCGGGCCAGGGCAGCAACCCCAGCAGCATCAGCGCCGTCAAAGCGGCCAGTCCCGCCCACAGGGCCAGGGTCACCTCCCGCGTGAAAATTCCCCATTGCCAGATCAGGTCCGCATTGCTGACGAACTTCAGCGCGGCCATCAGTTCAATCAGGCCCAGGGCCACCTTAAGCTGCACCAGCCAGTTGCCGCTCTTGCCGCGCAGACTGACCACGAACCGTGGGAAGAGCGCCAGCAGAAAAAAGGGCACGGCGAACACGGTGGAAAATACCAGCATGCCGATCAATGGCCAGAACAGCTCTCCCTGGGTAGCGGCGATCAGCAGAGTGCCCACGAATGGCATGGTGCAGGTGAAAGAGGTGGCGGTGAAGGCAAGGCCCATTAGCAGCACGCCGGCGGGACCCTTCAATACGCGCGATTTCCGGTCGAGCCCCTGCGCCCAGGACGCGGGCAGCGCGAACTCGTAAAGGCCCATCAGACTAAAGGCGAACAAGGCAAAGAACCCGGCCACCGCAAGATTGATCCAGGGGCTGGTGGCGAACTGACTGACGCCTCCGGCTCCCACCAGGAAGGTCAGGAGCAACCCCAGGCCCGTGTAAGCGACCACGATGCCCGCGGCGAACAGCAGCGCCAGATTGAGAACGGAGCGCTGGCTGCGCTTGGCCTCCCCGGTGAAAAAAGAAACCGTGATCGGGATCATCGGGAACACGCAGGGAGTAAGCAGGGACAACAGGCCGAACCCCACCGCCAGCAGCAAAAAGGCGCCCAGCCCTTCGGACAAGGCGCTTTGCAGGGAGTCGGCGGAAAACTTAAATTTCCCGTCGCGGTCCAGATAATCGATGGTGCGCTGCATGTAGGCGAAGGCGGGGCGTACAGGCCCCTCTTTGACCATAATTCCGACGTTGATGGGCTCCCTGCGGGGTGGTGTGCACAGTTTGTTGTTGCATACCTGGAAACGCAGCTTCCCCTCGAAATACATGCGCCCCTCCGCCGCTCCTTCCGGAACGCGCATATTCTGGTAAAAGCGTGCCGCCTTGGTGTGAAAGGCGAGGTCCAGATCGAAAACCTTGTCCTTTTTGACAGTGGGGTTGGTCTCGTACATGGGGCCCAGCAGCTCGAACGGGCCCGGCTCCGCGAACAGCTTGGTGGGGGGCGGGGCGAATTCGCCCTGGGGCACGGCGGAGTAGGTGTACCACCCGTCGGTGATTTTACCGGTGATGATCAGGCGCACATGCTCGCCCGGCCGTGCGTCGGCGGGCTCGATTCGCGATTCGAACGTGGCCAGCACATCGGGAATGCCATCATCCTGCTGCGGGAAGAATTGGGCCGGAGCCGGCGTGGGAACCAGCAATCCCAGCAGGCCCACGGCCAGCGCCAAGCGCACCGCCCAGCCGGCCGCTGTTCGTGAAGTTTTATGCAATTCGATCATATCGCCACTTCTGGTTTGCGCCCGTTCCTTACCCTGTACATTGTAATCATCCGCCGAGGCTCCGCGCAATGCCGCGCACACCCTCCGCTTGCAATCTCTCAGCCCTGGCAGGCGTGGGCCGGGGGCATTTCCGCCACGTCCAGTCTGCGGCAATCCGCCTTGCAAGTCTGTGGCGGCGCACACCGGGAAGATATGCAAAAGGTCCGTGCAAGGCCACGAGGGCCGATGCTGTGTTTAGAGAAAGACACCGTGGGGCGGGTTCAGAAAGGTACAGCGCGGGCGTCCGGGAGTTCGCGCCCGCCGTACTGCCTATAAAAGAAGGGGAGTCTAGGCGAAGATTTTCTCGATCTTTTCCGACAAAGTTTGGGCGTCGAAGGGTTTGATGATGTAGTTGTTTACACCCGCCTTCGCCGCGGCAATAATATTGTCCTGCAGCGCCTCGGCGGTCACCATCAATACCGGCATATCCTTCAGATCGTCTCTCTCGCTCGCCCGCATGGCCTTCAACAGGTCCAAGCCGGACATCTGAGGCATGTTCCAGTCGGTGATTACGAAATCCACCGACTCCGACTCGAGAATCTGCAGGGCCTTGGAGCCGTCCTCCGCCTCGACAATGTTGTCGAAGCCAAGTTGGCGCAGCACATTCGATATGATGCGCCGCATGGTGGAGAAGTCATCCACAACCAATATGTTCATGTTCTTGTCGAGTGCCATTAGTCTTTCTCCCGGTTGATATTAGCCAAAGGTCTAAAATCCCAGATCGGCAAGCAGTTGATCGACATTCTCCTGGGATTGGATGGTCACATTGCTGGTATCCTCTTTCCCCTCGGTTGATTCTTCGCCCGTCGCCTGATCCTGCTGTTTGGCCTTATACTGGTCGTAGTTCGGCAGCAACTCGACCAGTTTGAATTGCATGGCCTCGATAAACGCAATCACCTTCCTCAGGGTCTGGCCCGTCAAATCCTGGAAGCTCTGATTGGAAATCATGGCCAGATAGGTCTGGTTGTTTTCCTCCACCCTCATTTCCAGTTCAGCCAGATTTCCGCCGATCTTGTCGCGCAGCACGGTCTGGATGCTTTTCAGGTCCTCGGCCATTTCGGGGTTCTCCGCTTGCAGACTATCCAAGTCCTGCTCGCATTCCACGACGGTATCCTGTGACTCCTTAATCCATTTTTTGTGTTCCGTCAGTTGGCCAATTAATCGTTCCAGCGTGTCCAGATTGGTGTTGGCGGCCTCTTCCAGGCGGGCAATCACTGAATTCAGCTTTTGCACCGCATCGGGAAGCGCTTCCGTGGACTGGGCGATCGTTTCAATGGGGAAACTGTTGGAAAACTCGTTGAGGGAATCGTAGATATTTCGGGCGATCTTTGCGACCTGCGCCACCAGTTGCTCGCTATCCTGGGTGGTCGTAATCAGATTAATGTGGGTCATGAACAAATCGGCGTCTTCCCAATCCTGCCTGAGCAGGGCCTTGAAAAAGGACGTGATGCACAGCAGCAGCCCTCTCAGCTTTTCCTGGGAGCGCATCTGCTCGGAATTGGCCAGGACCGCCGCTTGACCGACCAGGTTTTCCGTGGCCATGTTCATGGCCTTCAGTTGTGCGGAAAACTCCGCGAGCTCTTTGCTTTCCATCTCGGGAATGAGTCCGATCCGAGTGGGGATGGAGAACTTGAATTGCTCCTGGCTGACCCGTTTCAGCATATACTGGAACAAGCCCGAAACAATATGCAGTTTGGCGAGGGGAGAATCTCCATTTTGGTAGCGCGCCCGGTGATTTCTCACCATCTCCAGGGCCCGCTTATTCCATTCATCGGACTCGGAGAATTTTTCCAACAGCATGCCATAGCCATCGAGAATCCCACGGATTTCCTGGAGCGTCCCCAGCAGGTCGGCCTTGCTGATGACGACCAAATTCTGCCTTGAATTCCGAGTGTCCTGGCCTTGCGGATTCTCCGCGCCCGGCTGGCCTTGTTGCACGTTCAACTTGGTCCCCTGGTAAGTGAAAACCAGCCCCCATCGGGGACCGATTTCCGAACATTCGATAAGTTGTTTAATTTAACGAAGATTATGGGAAAGAGGTTGCGAAATCAATTGCAATAGGGTGCATTTATCTCCGATTCTGCACCTTCGGCCAAGCCGCAAACCGCTTCCAGGCGCGGAAATGCGTTGATTTCTAGCTGGATTCGCGAGGCTGTGTTTCCATCTGATATATTTCCACCGGATCGTGAACATTTTTCAGCGGGCGCTCTCCCAGGGATGTAAAGCGCACGTTCTCAAGGGTTGATCCCGCGGCGGTGTCCAGGCGGCGCAGGGTTTCCCCGGCCATGAGCACGCTGCCGTCGACCGCCAGATCGGCCAGCCGCGCGGCCACGACGGTGGTGAGGCCACCCGCGGTGAAGGTGACGCGCGTGCCGGAGATGCCCTCGTATTTGGTGAAACCCACCAGCGCCTTTCCGGAGCAAATGCCGATATTGATCATGATCCGGCTCTGCTCCGGCTGCACCTGACTCTGCAGCGCATGGGTTGTGGCCTCGATGGCCAGGGCCGTCAGTACGGCGTTGCCGGCATGCCTCTCGGGCCGCTCGTCCTGAAAAATAATCATCAGCCCGTCGCCGGCGGTTTCCGTGATGTCCCCCTGATTTTCATAGACGCTGTCCAGGAATTTTGAGAAGTACTCTTCGATCAGTTGGCCACTGCCGCGCGGCCCCAGGGATTCCGTCAGCAGGGTCGAACCCTGCAGGTCCAGAAACAGCACGGTGACGTCCTTCTCCGTCTTGCCCCGTTCCAGGGCTTCCGGATCCCGCTGGAGCGCGTCGGAGACCTCGCGCGGCACGAACTTGCTCAGATTTCTCTCCAGGTCCTCCATCATGCGCACACGGGCCAGGGTGCGCTCCAATTGTGCGTTGTAGCGCTGCAGGGCCTCCCGGTTGGTGCGCAATTCTTGCACCATGGTGCGGAAGCTATCATTTAGATCGGACACCTCGTCGTTCCGCCTGATGGTGGGCACCACGATGTCCAGGTCTCCTCCAGCCACCCCCAGCGCCGCATCCTTGAGGTGGAGCAGGGGCGAGAGCATACGGTTGGAGAAGAACCAGAATCCCGCAGCGCCCAGAAAAGCCAGCACGGAGGTCAACGCCAGCAATGCCAGGGTCTTCGCCCGAATGGCCTGATCCACGTCCTCGGCGAATTTGTTGATCATCAACAAAGCCGTCACCTCGCCCCTGTCCAGCACCGGCACGTAAACCTGCAGGTACTCGAGAGTGCCCAGACCGAACAGCCCCGTGCGGATGGGCTGGGCCTGTTCCCAGGCCCGGGTGGCCGCCTCGAAGGTTTCCGGAAAGCGCGCGTGAATGCCCACCGGCTGATTTATGGTGAACTGGCCGTTTCCATCGGCGATGTAGGTAAATTTCCCGCCCTCGTTGCGCCTCATCACGATGGCGTTATCCACTTGGAAATCCACCTGGATCTGATTCAACTTGGCGATCAGGTCTAAATGCAGCTCCGTCTTGCTCATGCCCGGAATCGCCAGCGCCGCAAAGTACTCCTTTCGCAGTCCCGCGAGCCTTTGCATGGCGATCAGTTCCAATTGCTCGCTGAGGATGTTTATCCGGGTTTGCTTGGCGTCATTCCAGTAGGAATGCACCAGGGGCGCAAGGGCAATCAGAAACACGGCGACAAATACCGTGAGGTTCTTGATCGTCAAGGATTGATAGAACCGGCGGTGGCTGCCGGACGCGGGCGATTTCGCCACCTCCGGGCCGGGAGGCCGCGAGGGCTCTTGCGGCATCACATCCCGCGCCTCGGCACCGCCCGAGGACTGCTGTAAGGGATTTTCCATGCGCCGCCTTGAGGTGTGTATTGTAAGCGTCGATTATACCCGCTTCTTGCGCGGCATTTCCACCCACAACCGTACCGGCCGGCGCTATGTAACAGTTAGGGTTTGCAGCGCCAATCCAATTCTGTGCATAATTTGTCTGGTATCGGCCGCGAAATGTTACGAGCCCCGCAAGATCCTATGATCATAGAGACCGTTCACGCGAGAGAGGTGCTGGATTCCCGTGGGAATCCCACCGTGGAAGTGGAAGTGCATCTCGACGATGGCGCCATGGGCCGGGCCCTGGTTCCCTCCGGCGCATCCACGGGCAAGCATGAGGCGGTGGAGTTGCGTGACAAGGATGCGAAGCGATACGGGGGCAAGGGCGTTTTGCAGGCGGTAAAGTTCGTAAATGAGAAGATCATGCCCGAACTGGCCGGCATGGTGGCCCACGACCAGCAGGCCGTGGACGCGGCGCTGATTGCCCTGGACGGCACACCCAACAAGCGCAAGCTGGGCGCCAACGCCATCCTGGGAAGTTCCCTGGCCACAGCGCGGGCCGCCGCGGAATCCCACGGCCTGCCCCTCTACCAGTACATCGGCGGTGTGTCCGCCCGCACCCTGCCCGTGCCGCTCATGAACATCCTCAATGGCGGGCAGCACGCGGACAACAATTTGGACATCCAGGAATTCATGGTGGTGCCTTACGGGGCGCGCACCTTCCGGGAGGGTCTGCGTATGGGGATAGAGACCTTCCATGCCCTGGGCGCGGTGCTGAAAAAAAAAGGGCTCAACACCAACGTGGGCGACGAGGGCGGCTTTGCACCCGATCTCTCCTCCCATGCCGAGGCGCTGGAGTTGATCATGCGCGCCATCGAGCAGGCCGGGTACCGGCCCGGCGAGGACGTGGGGATCGCTCTCGATCCGGCGGCCAGCGAGTTCTACGCCAAGGGCAAATACACCCTGGCCTCGGAAAAGCCGCCCAGGAAATCGGCCGATCAAATGATCGAATTTTACGAGGGGCTGTCCCGCAAGTATCCCATCGTCAGCATCGAGGACGGACTGGCGGAAGACGACTGGAAGGGCTGGGTGCGCCAGATGGAAGTGCTGGGCGGCAAGATGCAGTTGGTGGGCGACGACCTGTTCGTCACGAATACCAAGCGGCTCAGCCGGGGCATCGCGGAGGGGGCGGCCAATTCGATCCTGATCAAGGTCAATCAGATCGGCACGCTTTCCGAAACCCTGGCCACCGTGGAGATGGCCAAGACCGCGGGTTACACCTGTGTCATTTCCCACCGCTCCGGGGAGACCGAGGATTCCACCATCGCCGATATCGCCGTGGCCACCAACGCCGGACAGATCAAGACCGGCTCCGCTTCCCGTAGCGACCGCATGGCCAAATACAATCAACTGCTGCGCATCGAGGAAGAACTGGGCGGCAGCGCCCACTATCCGGGGCGCGCGGCCTTCAATCCCAAACGCTGAAGTTCATGCAACCCAAACGCCCCCGCCAATCCCGCGGCATGGCCGCGCGGCTGAATCGATGGAGCGAACGCTTGCCGGGCTGGCTGCGGCCATCGGACAGGGCGGGCCATCCCTTGGATGCGCTGCCGCGCTACTTTTTCATGTTTGTGCTGCTGTTCGCCATGGGGATGATACTGGTATCCCTGATCGGAGAGCAGGGTATGATTGCCTATATTCAACTCAAGGGAGAAGCCAGGCAATTGCGCAGCGAAGTGGCGGCGCTCGATGCACGGCGTGTGGAATTGGCGCAGGAGATCAAGGCGTTGCGGGACGATCCCGCCTATATCGAACTGTTGGCGCGGCGGCGGCTGGGCCTGGTGCGGCCCGGTGAATTGATCATCCAGCTTCCATTGCGCAAGGAGCGCCCATGAGCTCGCGAAAGGAGCGACCATGAGCCCGCGCTTGCCCGTGCTGCTGCTGACCGCGGGACTGGCCTGGTGCCTGTGCGTGGCGCCCGTGCTGGCGCATCCGGAGCTGGCGCGCCACCCCGTGAACCCTGCCATGAAAGCCCCCGGCGCGCGATCCTCCTGGCGCCTTCCCCTGAGCACCCGGCCGGTGAAGCGCTATCTGCCCCTCAAGGGCGGTGCGCCCTCCGGTGCGGGGACGAGTATATTTCAGGGGCTGTTGCGCTTTTACCGCAATACGATCAGCCCGGTGGACGGCAACCGTTGCGCCATGGCTCCCACCTGCTCCCTCTACAGCCATCAGGCCATCCAGGAACATGGGGTGCTGATGGGCATCTTCCTCACAGCCGACCGCCTGCTGCACGAAGGGGACGAAATTGCCCGCGTGCCCCGGCTCAAGGAAAACGGGGAGACCCTCTTCCTGGACCCTCTGGAAGCCAACACCTATTGGTGGTGGGACTGGCTCAGGTAGGGCGTACATCCTGCGGCCGGGCTGCCGCGTGGCAGTGAGCGATCCGCATCGTTTTCAGGGACGGCTCAGTTTTTCCATTTGGGGGGACGCTTTTCCAGGAAGGCCCGCATGCCCTCCTGGCCGTCGGGGTCCATGGCGTTGCGGGTGATCGCTTCCTTGCCCACCTCGTAGGCCGCGGCCATATCCAGAGGCAATTGCTTGTAGAAGGCCCGTTTTCCCAGGGCAATGGTGGCGCCGCTGTACTGGATGATCTTCCGGGCCAGGGCCAGGGTTTCCGCCTCCAGGTTTTCCGGGGACACCACCCGGTTCACCAGGCCGGCCTGCAGGGCCTCCTCGGCGCCGATGGGCTCGCCCGTGAGCAGCATTTCCATGGCCTTCTTGGGCGGAATGGCTCGCGAGAGGGGAATCATGGGGGTCGAGCAGAACAGCCCGATCATCACCCCGGGGGTTTGGAACCGTGCGGTGGTGGCGGCCACCACCAGATCGCAACTGGCCACCAGTTGGCAGCCCGCCGCCGAGGCCAGGCCCTCCACCTGGGCGATCACCGGTTTGGGCAGTTCCTGCAGCATCAGCATCAATTCAGAGGACAGGTCGAACACCTGCTTGGCCGATGCGGGATCGGCGTCCACGAATTCGCGCATGTTGTGGCCGGCGGAGAAAACCGCACCGTTGGCCGCGATCACGATGGCGCGCACCGCGGCATCGGCGGCGAAGCGCTCCAGCACCTCGCGCATGGCATGCAGCATCTCGCTGGAGAATATATTGCGCTTTTGCGGCCGGTTCAGGGTGAGGATACCAATACCGTCTTCCCGCCGTTCCAGCACCAGGGGTTGATCGTTCTCGTGCGCCGTCTCCGGGGATGATTGTTGATTCATGGGATTGCGTCCGCTCAATTGCGCCGCCAGCGCAAGTAGGCGCTGAACAGCCGTTGCAGGGTGGGTGTGAACGAGGCCTTGCGGGCCTCGTCCGCGGCCCGGCGGATTATCTCGGCGCGGGTCGGATAGGCATGCACCATGCCGGCGATGCGGCCCAGGCCCAAGCGCGCCTGCATGGCCAGAGCAAGCTCATGGATCAATTCGCCCGCATGCGCGCATACCAGGGTTGCGCCTAAAATAGCATCCTTGCCGGGAGGGGTCAAAATCTTCAGAAAGCCCTCCGTCTCGCCCTCGCAGGCGGCCCGGTCGATCTGGGCAAGGGGCACCTTGATGAGCCGGTAGGGAATACCGCGTTCCCGCGCCGCCGTTTCGTTCAGGCCCACCGCCGCCAGCTCCGGATCGGTAAAGACGCAGTAGGGCAGCACACGCTCGTCCATGCGGGTCTTGAAAGGCAACAAGGCATTCTGGATGATCACTCGCGCCTGCTGGTTGGCCGTATGGGTAAAGAGGGACCTGCCCACCACGTCGCCGCAGGCATAAACCGGCCGGGCGCTGGTCTGCATGCGGGCATTGACCTTAATGCCCCCGCTGTCGTAGTCCACTCCGGCGGCCTCCAGACCCAGCCCCTCCACATTGAGGCTGCGCCCCACGGCCACCAGCACTTCGTCCACTTCCACCGCCTGCTCCCCGCCGCCAGGGCTTTCCTCCCGGTAAATGACCCGCTTGGCCGTCCCCTGCTTTTCCACCCGCAGCACCCGGCGGCCACAGAGCAGCCGCACGCCGTCGCGCTCAAGCGCGGCGGCGACCACCCGCGCGCCGTCCTGGTCCTCCCGGGGCAGCAGTTGGGGCAGCAGTTCGATGAGGGTCACTTGCGCGCCCAGCCGGGCCAGTCCCTGCCCCAACTCCACACCGATCGCCCCCGCCCCCAGCACCAGCAGCCGATTGGGCAGTTCGGGCATGGAAAACACTTCCTCATTGGTGATATAGCCCGCCTCCGCAAGACCGGGGATGGGTGGGCGCGCGGGGGCGCTGCCGGTGGCGATCACGACGGAACGGGCATTGAGGGTGCGGGTGCCTCCGCCATGCAGTTCCACGCCCACCCTGCGCGGGGACTCCAGCCGGCCGCTGCCCAGCAATACATCCACGCCCAGGGAAGTAAAGCGCTCCACCGAATCATGGGGCGCGATCCCGTCGATGACCGATTGCACCTGGGCGGACACGCCGGCCCACTCGGGACGGGAGGCGGGCGGCAGCGCCGCCGCGTGCCGGGCGCGGCTGAGCAGGGCCTTGGACGGCACACAGCCGTAGTTGAGGCAATCCCCGCCCATCTTATGCTTTTCCACCAGGGCCACGCGCGCCCCCAGCCCCGCCGCGCCCGCGGCCACCATCAGTCCGCCCGAGCCGGCCCCGATCACTATCAGATTGTAGGTTTCCATGCTCTCCACCGTCGTTTTCAGTTGTTGAATATTGCCTCCGGCCGCCCTCAAGCCGCGGCGGCTGCGCATGCCCTCCCGCCATGGCGGGGGCGGTAAGCCCCGCAGCACCCCGCGGAATTCCCGCCAGCGAATGTTAATAGGGATCGGCGCCGATGGAAACAGCCTTTGCTATGCCGAACGGAACTTGGTTTCCGTGGGGGCGGCGGGCGCCATAGGAATTTTTTTTACCGCAATCGCCCGCCACGGCCAAGAAATGCCTGATTTTTGCTTTTCATATTCTACGGTCTTGTAACCGTCACATATATTACTGTTTTTGCCCGGCAGGCGAACGCCCCGCATGGGTCGAAAACAGAGCCGGAGGGCAAGGAAGGCCTCCGTGAACGCAATCTTGGGAATGGTGCGGGAGTCATGGATGTAGCAACTTTACTTGGAATGTTCCTGGCGGTGGTGCTGATACTGCTGGCCATCATCGTCGATTTCAACGCGATGGAGCTGAGGCTGGGGCAACTTCAGTTTTTCATCAATTTCCCCTCGGTACTGATCGTGATTGGCGGCACGACCGCCTCCGTGCTCACCTCCTTTCCCCTCAACAAGGTGTTGCGGGTGGGCAAGGTGATCGCCAAGGTGTTCCGCGAGCCTCCCGAGGAACTGATCGAAACATTGACTCTGGTCATCGACGTCTCAAAGATCGCCCGCAAGAACATCCTGGCCATCGAAGACGCCTTGCCCAGTATCGACAATATTTTCCTGCGCAATGGCCTGCGCCTGGTGGTGGACCGGGTGGACAGGGAACTGATCATCGACATCATGCATTCGGAAATGCGCTACCTGGACCTGCGGCGCGAGGAAGAGGTGGTGATTCTCAAGACCTTTGCCTCCATGGCCCCCGCCTATGGAATGATGGGCACCCTGGTGGGCCTGGTGCTGATGCTGCAAAACCTGGACGACCCTACAACTATCGGGCCCGCCATGGCGGTGGCCATTCTCACCACCTTCTACGGTACCTTTGCGTCCAACGTTTTCTTCGCCCCCTGGGCCAAGAAGCTCGCCACGCATAAAGAGTCCGACAAGATTTTGCGCGAAATGATCCGCGACGGAGTGCTCTACATCGAAAAAGGGGAGCGCCCGGACTTCATCGAGCAGGATCTGATGAACTATCTCCCGCCCGATCTGCGCACGATGTACGAGGAAATGAAGTTCGAAAGCGCCAAGGAGACCGCCTGATGCCGATTCAGGAAGAGGAACATAAATGTGAAGAATTCGATCAGGATTGGATTTTCACCTACGGTGACATGGTGACCCTGCTGTTGGTATTTTTCGTGCTGTTGCTGACCTTCTGCAAAACGGATATCGAAAAATTCAAGTCCGTGGCGGAGAGCTTCAAGCCCACGCCACCGGGCTCGCCGTACTTTCTGGAAGGCCAACCCTCGGTGCTGGA
>JAPUIH010000395.1 GCA_027297205.1 SAR324 cluster bacterium
CAGAGGCACTTGGTTGAACGCCACGTATCCGAATATTGATCTTTTGTTGATATCCAACAGAATGGATTTGAAAGGCAGGTTTTTCGAATCATTCTGCGCCACCTGAAAGCGCATTTTCTTGTTCTTGAGGTAATCGTTTTCGTCTTCTGGAATGGTTGGGTCCGTTTCAGTCAGATACAGCGATCCCGCATCGGCCCAGGTCATTTCCCGAGACCTGGATACAATGAGGTCGAGCAAACTGCTGAGGTCCTTTTCAGTGGAAAGCGCCGTCCCAATTTCATTGAGCGAATCCAGATCCTTCCGATTTTTCAGGTCTTCTTCCCTGAGGTATCCGATGTTTTGGTCGAAGGTGAACTCTTCTATAAATTTGTTGATTTTGTAGCACCATAACCCCGCCGGGGCGTCAGTCGCCAGGATTTCGCAACCGCGGTTCGTGGCCATGGGAATATCGGACAAATCTTCCTTGTTGGTGAGGAGGAGAATTTTGCCCGGCAAGTCCGATCCCAAAGAGTCCATACCGGGGGAACCAACGAAGCGGGAAAATTCCTCCAGGTCCGCGACAAGGATCACCGCTTCGGCCTGGACGCGCTTGAGCAAGTTGCCGCGCGGGCGCGTGTAGGTCTCTATGATCAGTGGGACACTGTAATTGGCCTGACAATCCTGGGCCAGGTCCGCGAGGCGTTTGGGAATAATTGCTGTGACGGGCGGCGCCAGGGGAATACTTGCTTCGCTTGTGCTGGCCTTAGCCCGTGCCTTGGACTTACTTGCTGGCATGCGACTTGTAATTATTGCTAATTTTAAAATTGACAGCGGCCGTTGGAAATTCTTCCGAAAGCAATTTTCGTAGACTTCACGATATTGGAGCCGGGAAATTCTCCGCACACTTCCGAAATCCGCCAAAATTCAACGTGTCAGCATACATGTCTACCACGTATACCGATGAGGCGGCTATTGAATCGATCAAATGAATTTAATTACTCGTAAATGGCGGCTCCGTGGCGGCCTAATCGGGGCATCCACCATCCGATAAAGACTTAAAGTAGCAGGGATTTTGCACAAAAG
Organism: SAR324 cluster bacterium; assembly: GCA_027297205.1. Classification (GTDB taxonomy): domain Bacteria; phylum SAR324; class SAR324; order SAR324; family JACQKK01; genus JAPUIH01. The sequence continues at coordinate 1,063 of JAPUIH010000395.1, forward strand.
GAACCATATTCATCCGGTCAACCCCCACCCATCAATCGAAAACAAAATACTGCCGATAGCGATTTGGTCAGGTGTCGTAATTCCGGTTCGGAGCGCACAGGAACTTGCCCGGAAAGTAATCACACAGAAAATTAGCACATCAATGTAAATGCATCGTACTCTATGGAGGAAGCGCGGAATCGCATTCTATATTGCTCCCGCGAATTGGGTTGCCAGGCATCTCAGGAGCAGACTTTAACTCGGAACGGAACTCATTGCGATGAAGCCCGGCAACGACCGCACGAGAAAAATTAGATCCCTCGAAATAAAAATCGCTAAATTGAATAGTGAGAGCGTGCGTGGCAAGGACGACATTGCCTTCCAGCATCAGCTCAACAGCAATTTGGCCTTGTTGGCCCAGGAACGTGCGCTGGAAGTTGAGCGGATCAACAATCTGCTCCGCGAAAAAATCGCAGAAATTAACAACAGTAAGGAGCGGATGGCTGTTACCATCCACGATCTGAAAGTTCCCATCACAATTTCCCTTCTCAATCTCGAGTTGTGCGAGATGGAAGCCGATTCACATGAAAAAGCCGACTACATCACCGCAGTGCGGCGGGAGCTGGAAATGCTGCTCGATACAATCGCCAATATGCTGGCAATGGAACAGGAGCAGTCCACGAACAGGAGTTCGATTTTTCAGAAATTGGACCTGCACGAAATCGTAGATGGGGTCATCGGACGCATGGAGGTCATAATTAAAGACAAACCCGATCTGAAAATTGTCAATAAGCTCCCATCGCGCGCGCCTGTCATTAAGGGCGACCGGCACAAGATGATTCGCGTATTCAGCAATCTCATATCCAACTCCATCAAGTATACCGACGCTGGATTCATTACGATCGAGGGGAAATCACAGCACAAGCGAGGAGTCGCCAGGCTATCCGTCACGGATACCGGGCAGGGAATTCAACCTGAGCGTCTTGCAACTCTGTTTGAATTCTTCACAGGCGATGAGCTCCGTCAAGACTCGTCCGGCGTCGGATTGGCATTCGTGAAGCAGGTCGTGAACGCCCATGGCGGCAAAGTGTGGATCGCCAGCGAAGTCATGCGGGGTACGGCTGTCACTATGGAGTTTCCGTTGAAGTAGGGTGGTGTGTTTGGTTTGGAGTGGGGGATGGTGTATTTCAATATTAAAGTTACATAATAACGCTTACTTGTGATCAATCTTCAGTTGCGACACTCCTATTAGCTCTTGGCGCACATTATGCTTGAAATGAAACAATTCGCGTTCCCTGCGTTTAACAACTAAGGGAGTTGACATGAATTGACAGATATTTCCTGAGAACCTAAGATGGTAATGGGCATAAAGGATGAACCAAAACCTGCAAAAGAGGATGTTGCATGTCTGAGGTGAAAACATTACCGATGCTGCCCATGAGAGATATCGTGGTCTTCCCGCATATGACCACGCCGTTTTTTATAGGGCGAAAGCAATCCATGGAGGCACTTGAATCCGCGCTCGCAGCGGATCGCACGGTGTTCGTAATTGCCCAAAGGGATCCCATGGTGGAAAAGCCCACCGGGGAAGACCTTTTTGAAATTGGCACCATTGGGAATATTTTACAAATCATGCGGCTCCCCAATGGCACCATCAAAGCACTGTTTGAAGCGAAATCCCGCGGCAGGCTCGTCGAGGCGGATTTGGATGGGTCATCCTACGCAGCCTCAGTGGAAATTATCGAAGACGATGCTTCGGTCGATCCGGAGTTGATAGCTCTGGCCAAATCCGCACGCACGGAGCTTGAGTCGTATCTCAAGGAAATAAAAAAGAATTCCGAAAGTATCGACCAACTTTCCCTCAATACGACAGAACCTCACCAATTGGCCGATCGAATAGCCCCGTTGCTCAATCTCGAATTGCAGAAGAAGCAGGAGTTGCTGGAAGCCCTTGATCCGAAGGTTCGCCTGGAGCGCGTATACGAGCGCATGCTCGAAGAGGCTGAAATCAAAAAGTTGGAAAAGAGACTCAAGGAGCGGGTACAGGGTCAGATTGGCAGGACCCAGAAAGAGTATTATCTTAACGAGCAAATCAAAGCGATCCAGAAGGAATTGGGGACTGGCGAAGACGGCAAGGCCGAAATCGACGAGTATGAGAAGCGGATTGAAGAGATCAGCATGAGCAAGGAGGCCGAGGATGTGGCCAAGAAGGAGCTCAAAAAACTCAAGCTAATGTCCCCCATGTCCGCCGAGGCAAACGTCGTCCGCAACTATCTCGACGCATTGCTTGGCATGCCCTGGGGCATCAAAACCGAGGACAATCTCGATTTGCTGCGCGCCGAGGCTGTTCTCGACGAGGATCACTACGGGCTCGAAAAGGTCAAGGAACGGATTATTGAGTTCCTGGCCGTCGCGAAGAAGATCGGGAAAATCAAAGGACCCATTATTTGTCTGGTGGGCCCTCCGGGTGTCGGCAAGACCTCCCTGGCCCGCTCCGTGGCGCGTGCCCTGGGGCGAAATTTCGAGCGCATGAGCCTGGGTGGAATTCGGGACGAGGCGGAAATCAGGGGCCACCGGCGCACCTATATCGGCGCCTTGCCAGGCAAGATCATCCATTCCCTAAAGAAAGCAAAAAGCAACAATCCGCTGATGCTTCTGGACGAGGTCGACAAGATGGCATACGGGGCCATGGGCGATCCCGCGGCGGCCCTGCTGGAAGTGCTTGATCCCGAGCAGAACAACACCTTCATGGACCACTATCTGGAGGTTGAATACGATCTTTCCGACGTGTTGTTCTTTTGCACGGCCAATAACGTGGACGGTATCCCGCCTGCGCTGTTTGATCGCATGGAGATTATCAACCTGCCTGGTTACACAGAGCTGGAAAAAGAAAACATTGCCCTGCGCCATCTGATCGAAAAACAACGGGAAGAAAATGGCCTGGAAAAGTCGCAAATCCGCATTCGGCGAGACGCCATAGTGGAGATTATCCAGCGTTACACCCGGGAGGCCGGCGTGCGCAATCTGGAGCGGGCAATCGGCAAAGTCTCCCGCAAAGTCGCCACGCAGTTGGTCAAGAAGCCATCTACGAAATCTATAACCGTCACCCCTAAGAGGGTGCATGAGTTTCTTGGCGTGCCGCGCTATAAACACGATGTGGTGGAAGGAAATAACGAGGTTGGTGTTACGACGGGAATGTCCTGGACGCCGGCCGGCGGCGAGTTGCTCTTCATCGAGGTATCGCTGATGCACGGTACCGGGCGTCTGTTGATTACCGGCCGTCTGGGCGACGTGATGAAAGAGTCCGTTCAGGCTGCCTTGAGTTTCGTGCGCTCCAGGGCGAACACGTTCGGTATTTACTCCGCCGCATTCAAGAAGAACGACATCCACATTCATTTCCCCGAAGGGGCAATCCCCAAGGACGGGCCTTCCGCGGGAGTTGCTATCGCAACCTCCCTGGTGAGCGCTTTCACGGGCATTCCGGTGCGCAAGCCAGTAGCCATGACCGGGGAAATCACCTTGCACGGTAAGGTGCTTCCAATCGGAGGACTGAAGGAGAAACTGCTTGCAGCCAAGCGCGGACTGATCGAGGAAGCCTTGATCCCCTTCGACAATCAGAACGATCTCACGGAAATTCCCGTTGAAATCAAGAAGGGACTGAAAATCACGCCGGTCAAACATGCCGATGAGATGCTCTCGCTGGCTCTGGAACATTTTCCAGAGCCGGTGGTGGATCCGGATGAGGATCCGAAGTCCGGATTGAACAATGATCTCATTCAACCGGCTCCGGGCGTGGATGATATTTCGCCTACCGTGTATACCCTGCCTTCCTGACAAAGACCGCAGGGGTTATTTCCAACCGCCATCGCCGCTCGGCCATGGCGGTTTTTTTTGCCTGATCCTCTAGTAAATGCCTGCCTTCGCCACCTTTCCACCGTTGCCTTTCCCGTTACCCGGGTCTGCTCCATATTCCCCATGTGCACCCCGTTATGGTAGGAACACACCACACTTGATGCCGTGCCGTCTTTACGGGCCATATTGGGCCTTTTACTCGCCTTATCACCCCTTCTGTGGGCCTCAACCCATTTGATCTCAAATGGGAGGCCGAATTTCGAACAATTATGCGCGGCAGTACCGTTTTATGGCCCGGATTGGCCTCTGCCCTGGCCAACATTTTCTTGGGGATGACCGTCGTGGCCACCCGCTACATTGTTGTGGACACAGACCCGCTCACCCTCGCTTTCCTGCGCAATTTGATTGCCCTGCTGACCTTGCTGCCGCTGCTGCTGATTACGCCCAGGATCAGGATCGATCGTGCCGATATGCTGCCCATCGCCATTCTCGGCGCCGCGCTGTTCGGAATATTTCCGTTTACCTTTACGACTGCTTTGTACTTCACCCTTGCTTCCCGCGGCGCATTGGTATTCGCACTGGTGCCCATCTTGACTCTCGCTCTGGCCGCATTACGCGGCGTGGAGCCGTTCACCCCTCTGAAACTGCTCGGTGCATTGCTGGCGCTATCCGGTGTTCTGGTTACAGTCGGCCAACGCGCACTATTCCCCGAAGATGCGGAAGGCTCCCTGCTCGGCGAGTTGTTCATGCTGATCACTGTGCTTGTGGGTGCAAGCTACAACGTGTTTTCACGCCCCTATCTGATGCGCTACCCGGCACGCCTGCTGATCGTATACTTTATGGCCGCGGGTGTGATCTTCCTGGCCCCTTTCGCCGCGGTCAATATGGCCATGGCAGGCCTGCCCACATTTAACGCATTAGGTTGGCTGCTCGTGCTCTTCATTGGCACCTTCGGCGGCTCCATCGGCTATTTTCTCTTCCTGTGGGCGTTGCAGAAGGGCACGCCGGCCCGGGCGGCCGCATTCGTTGCCCTCAACCCGGTCACGGCCACGGTGCTGGCCGCCGGCCTTCTTCACGAAAACTTATCGCTTTGGTTCCTCGTTGGACTGGGCTGCGTGGTGATCGGCATTTTGCTGGCCAACCAGGTCCCGCGCCGGCAGCAGAACCGCACGCAGCATTAACTGGCCCACAAACCTGCATTCATTATAATTCGCTACGCCTTTGCGTAGGCCAGACAGCTCTGCCACGCCGGGTGGGTATGGCGGGTGGTGACTGCCCTCCATTCTCGCCGGCGCGCGTGCCGCTCCCGGGTCTTTTACTCCCTGGGACTGCCATGATATAAATTCTTCGTGAATCTTCTTCTTCGCTAGAGGTTCCCTCAATGCGTTGCCCGAACTGCCAACAGGAACAGGATTCCCAGAGCGGAAGCTGTCAATCCTGCGGGCACGAATTACTGCGGCCCACACCCACAGATCGCGGCCCAACCGCCGGATATCCCACGCCAGACCGGCTTCCCGGGGGCGAGCGCAAACAGGCCACCGTCTTGTTTTCCGATATCTCCGGCTTCACTGCCATGTCCGAACGCCTGGACCCCGAGGAAATCAAGGAGATCATGGGCGGCATCTTCGAGGAGACCGCCCGTATCGTGAGCAATTATGGGGGCGTGGTCGAAAAATATATCGGGGATGCAGTGATGGCTCTGTTCGGGGTGCCTCAGTCCCACGAGGACGACGCCCTGCGCGCGGTGCATGCCGCCCGCAAAATCCACCAGCACGTGGAGAGCCTCAGCCCGCAGCTTGAGCAGAAAACCGGGGGGCCGTTGACGGTGCACAGCGGCATCAACACAGGCCTGGTCGTAACGGGACAAATGAACATCGAGCAGGGCAGCATGGGGGTGGTCGGAGATACCATCAACACCGCCGCGCGCATTGACAGCCTGGCCCGGCCGGGGCAAATCCTGGTCGGCGCCAATACCCATACCCTCATCGAGCGCTACTACACCTGTGAGGAATTGCCCCCGGTTACCGTCAAGGGCAAGGCGGAGCCCGTGGTGACCTACCTGGTGCTCCACCCCCGGGAGCGGCATGCTGCTTCCCGCCGCTTTGCCGGAATGCGTGCGGAGTTGGTGGGCAGAAAAGTGGAACTGGCCATGCTCCAGGAGGCTGCGGAGCGCCTGCGGGACGACAAGGGCTCCATCATTGCCATCCGTGCCGAGGCCGGCAGCGGCAAGAGCCGGCTGGTGGAAGAGTTCCAGGCCAGCCTCCCGGAAGGGGGGATGCACTGGGCCGAGGGCAACGCCCACGATTACTCCCAGGGCATTCCTTATTTTCCACTGATCGATTTTTTCAGCCATAGCTGGCTGATCGAAGAAGGGGATAACCCCGTTCAGGTCAGGCAGAAGTTGGAAAGCAATCTCAGCGGCCTGCTGGGGAATGATGAATCAGTGACTCCCTACATCGGTGGACTGTTCGCTCTGGACTACCCAGAGGCGGCGCAACTCAGCCCTGAGCTATGGAAGCAGCGCCTGCACAAGGCCACCTTGCGGGTGTTCGAGGCCATGGCCGCCCGTGGCCCCACCGTTTTCTTCTTTGAGGACCTGCACTGGGCCGACCCTTCCACCCTGGAACTGCTCCGCAACAACCTGCCGCGCTTTTCGCGTCCGGCTGTTTTCCTATGTGCCTACCGGCCACCCTTCCGCCTGTTTCCCGATTTGTCTGCCGATGAAGTGCCTGGATATAGGGAAATTCTGCTCACTGGACTGTCCCCCTCCCAAAGTCACGACCTGACCGTTTCCCTGTTGGGGGGAGCCGAACCGCCGCGGGAATTGATCGATTTCGTGGAGGACAAGGCGGGCGGCAATCCCTTTTACATGGAGGAACTGCTCACCTCCCTGATCGAATCCAATGCGCTTCAGAACGATAATGGCGCCTGGAGGCTGGCGGCCGGCTTGGAGAGCTACCAGGTTCCGCTTACAGTGGAAGGGATCATCGCCGCACGTCTGGACAGGCTGGAGCAGGAAAACAAGCGGCTCCTGCAGGAAGCCGCCGTGATTGGCCGTTCCTTCCTTTACGAGGTGCTGCGGCGCACCACGGAGTCCGGAGAGGAGGTGAATAGGCGGTTGGAGGGATTGGAAGCCCTG
>JAPUIH010000396.1 GCA_027297205.1 SAR324 cluster bacterium
ACCTGCAGGCAAAGCAGCATTTCCCTGGCAACGCCGGACTTCTCGAACGCCACCCCCATGAAGAGCAGCATGGGAATGGCCGGATAGATCAGGCTCTGGCCGATCATCCCGTAGATGCGAACGGGGTAGTTGAAAAATGCCACCAGAGGAAACTCCCCCACCAGATAGCCGATAAAACCAAACGCCACTCCCACCCCCGCCAGCAGCAGCGCCACGGGAAATCCGGTGAATATCAGCCCCGCGAAAACGAGGATCATTAGCATGGGCAAACTTTGGGCGATCAATTCCATCGGGAAAACCCTTCGGATTGGGGTGGGTGTGTTTTGGGGAACCGGTGTGCGCTTGGTGGGGTTAATATATGTCCAGGACTATCCCGGCGCGGGTTTTTCCGCGCGGCCCAACAGGAAGAGCACGTTGCGGACGCATACCGTGCTGCCCGCCAGAAACAACAGCAAAATTCCGAAGGGCAGCATGCTTTTAACCACCCACTGCATGGGCCGGCCCAGGAAGATCGCCTCGCGCTCGCCCTGGCCGTAGGACATGATCGCGTAATCGATGCCGTAATTACCGATCACGATGCAGACGGGGACCACCGCCAGCAAGTAGCCCGCGATTTCCGACCAGGCCTGTTGTTTCGGCGTGAGGTACACCCGGATCACATCGACCCGGATGTGGGCGTTGCGCAGGTAGGCAAAGCCGAAGCTGAGCAGCACCAAAAACAGGAAGGCGCGCACCTCAAGCATTTGCACGAAATTGGCGGGGGTGGCAATGAACTGCCGCGCCACGATGTCGAACGTGCGGTTGATGGCCAACAGGGGCAGCAAAACCCACGCCGCGCCGATGGCGATGACGGCGATGCCGCGCTCGATGGTGCTGAGAAAGGTCTCCAGGGACACGTCAGTGCGTTCCTTGTCCATAATGCCGGGCGCGCTCAAAACTGCCGGACACCGCCCGGAATGGCCCAGGCCCTTCCCCGGCGCCCGAGGCGTTCCGTTCGGCCGTGCTTCCATCCTTCTCCGACACGACGCCAGATGCGCCCGAAGACATCCCGGCAACGCGAACTGCCCCTATTGCAAGGGCATGCGAGGCAACCCAAGTAAAGCAGATTTCAATAAGTATTTACGGATGCTCTACATACGCCAGGCCGGTGCTTTACATTGGTTATGCTCGCTCGCAGAGCCGCACAAATCCACACAAATTATGCTCAGACGCCGATCCCGGCGGTTAAGCCGTTGATATTGCGGGAGTTGGTGGAGGCGGCGGGAAAATGGACCGGGAAAATCTGCACCCACAGTTCACCCCAGACGCCACCCCACGCCCTTGCCCCCTCTCTTGAAGGGATTGTGTGACGTGGGGTGTGTGGCAGTTCGGGGGTGGGGTTCAGCACAGAATATACAACCATTTCTTCCCTCCTGACCGGGCACACCTCAAACCATGTAGCCCATGTCGGAAGCATAGGTGGGATAAGCAAATATGATGTCCTTTATGGACTCTGCGCTGATCGACCCATTGATCGCCATTGTGAAGAGATTTATAAGTTCCTCCGCGTTGGATCCAAGGATTTGCGCGCCCAGAATTTTTCCGCTTTCTTCTTCCACCAGTACTTTGTAGCCCGAGCAATCCTCTCCGATCCTTCTCAAGGAATACCAGGAATCGGTCTTTCCAAAGTGGGTATCAAACCGCAGTCCCTGCTTCTTCGCTTCGGCTTCCTGCAGGCCCACGGCGGCAAGCGGAGGGATAGTGAATACCGTGCTCGGCATGGGTGGGTGGGATACCGGTTGACAGTTGCCCTCAAGCAGGTTTTTCGCCGCGATCCCACCTTCGTACGCACCTACCGGCGTCAAGGGCAAACCCACGGTATCCGCGCAATCGCCAGCGGCATAAACAGCGGGATTGGATACACTCTGCAAATACTCGTTTACCTCCACGCCCCTGGACCCATAAGTGACACCTGCCGCATCGAGCCCCAAATGGCCGATATTCGGAGTGCGTCCGGCGCCATGAACGACAAGATCGCCTTCATATCGCTTCTCCCCCTGCGGGGTGGCGGCCACGACTTCATACCCATTACCGGTTTTCATGATCTCACCAACCTCGGCTTCGAGCTGTATCTCAATTCCCAGGCTTCGGCTTTTTTCAACGAGCATGGCAACGAGATCAGGATCAAACCCCTTTAGAGGCTTATCGCCGCGGTGAAGAATCGTCACCTCCGCGCCTGCGCGTGCGGAGACGTGGGCAAACTCGAAGGAAATAAAACCTCCACCGACGAACACAATCCTGGGCGGAAGGGATTGCAAATCCAAAAAATCGGTACTCGTCGTCATATGATCCTGCCCCTGGATTCCCAGGTCTGCCGGAACAGCCCCCGTGGCAATGTGCACATGGTTCGCCTGCAAAGGCTCGCCCTCGACTGCAACTGTGGTGGGTGATATGAAGCGCGCATTACCGTGGAGGGTCTCAATCCCCAAGCCACCGAGCCATTTCTCGTTTCCTTCAGGGACCGGATCGACAAAGCTTTGCTTGAACTGCATCAGGGCCGGCCAGTCGATTCGCGCACTGCCAGCCTCGATCCCTTTCCCCTTGAGGCGCCGCACCCAATCCATCGCCTCCGCCGCGCCCACCAGCACCTTCTTGGGATCGCATCCCCGCAACTGGCAGGTTCCCCCGTACGGAAGGTTGTCAACGATTGCTACTTGCCAGCCGGCATTTTGGCAACGGCTGGCCACTCCGGTGGCGCCGGCGCCCGTGCCGATTACGATCAGGTCAAATGATTTTGCCATAGTGCCCTCCAATTCCCGATCCAGCACGCTAATGTTCCGCGTGGCAATCAGGCAGGTGACCGCAAAGCAAGCGGAAACGATGATTGCTTCCGTTGATTTTCCACCCTTCCAGGGCGGTTATAGTCCCAACCTTCAGTGATGTTCGGTTGTAGGCGGGGCGATGATGGACAACTTGCCCAGCACCTGGGCAATCGCGTTGATCTCTCATCCAGGGGTCGCCAGGGCGGCGGACAGAATGAATCCAATTCCAATCATAACGGCGGTGAATTGCTGCAAGAGAAAAATCAACCAGCCAGCGGGAGGCCCCCAAATCGTTCCATAGAGTATAAAATCTACAATGACTGCCAATCCGAGCAGGACTAGAAATATGGTTTGCGGCCAGCGGCCCCAACGGCGGTTGAATCCCAGGTTGAACACATCACCGAAAAAATAAAACAGGATGGCTACCCCAATCCATTTGCCCGGAATCAAGGGGAATTCCGTTGTGATGAGGACGCCGTATTTGGGAAGCTGCCAGATGAAATAGGCGATCAAGGCCATGCCAAATATCAGCCGAATGGCTCTCTTTGCTGGATTGAGACGGTTGAATGTGCCCAATTCCACGAATTTGTTCTCAAGCATGGCCGCTCCTTACCGTTTTCAAATAAAAAATTCGAATCACGTTTTGGCCAGGTTAGTCCGG
>JAPUIH010000397.1 GCA_027297205.1 SAR324 cluster bacterium
GCAGGGAGCACGCTCCCTGCACCCACCACGAAATCAAACCATGGAATTACCAGGGACTTGGGCGCAAGCCCGGCTCCCTTTTTTTGTGTGGAGAAGTGGGGGCAAGCGGGAAAAGGCGGAATTTCACATCGCTTAACGTCAATCAAAAGGAGCAGCTATGGATTTCGGAGCGCATCTGCCGCTGATCTCGTTCCAGGGAGAAAGGCGCAGCCTCGATGATCTGATCCGCTATACCCAGACCGCCAGCAGTCTGGGTTACACCTACCTGTGCGCCAACGATCATCTGGCCTCCGCCCTGCCCTGGCTAGACGGCCCCACGGCCCTGGCGGCGGTGATCGCTCATAGCGGGGATATGCGCCTGGCCACCACAATTTGTCTCCCGGTGGTGCGTGGCCCGGCGCCGGCGGCGAAGCTGCTGGCGGCAATCGATCTGCTCTCCGGCGGGCGGCTGGTGGTGGGCGCGGGACCCGGGTCGCGGGCCACCGACCACAACCTTGTGGGCCTCGACTACAAGGAGCGTTGGCAACGGCTGGAAGAAAGCATCCACGCTTTGCGCGCCTACTTTGGTGCGGGTGACTTCGAAGGGAAATTCTACTCCACCTTGGGTCAACGCTTCGAGCCGCGGCCGGCGCAGGAGCCGGCGCCTCCAATCTGGCTGGGCATATGGGGCGCCAAGGGCGGCCTGCGCCGCACGGCCAGCTTGGCCGATGGCTGGCTGGCCTCCGGCTATCACACCAGCCCGGACAATTTCGCGGAATCCCTGCAGGCCCTCGGCCCGCAGTTGCGCGAATGCGGGAAGGACCCGGCAACGTTCCCGAACGGCATCGCCACCATGTGGAGTTACGTCACGGATTCCGAGGCGGAGGCGCGGCGCATGCTGGAGCAGGTGCTGGGGCCAATCCTCGATCAACCCCCGGAGTCCCTGCGGCGCAAGCTGCCCATCGGATCCCCCGAGCAATGCGCGGAACGGCTGCGCCCCTACCGCAAGGCGGGCGCCCAGCGCATATTCATCTGGCCCCTTGCCGATGAAACGCGCCAGTTGGAGCTATTCCAGGAGCAGGTGGTGCCCCTGATCGAGCAGGACTGAGCAATTGCCTCCCCTGGCCCTGTCCTTCATATTGTGCTATTTCCCACTGCATAATTTTTATAAATTTTCCGCCCGCGGCTAGGGCTGCATCCAACTTCGGAGGAGCAAGACTATGGAACTGGGCAAACTCGGGGTGTGGTGCTCGACCGATGCCTTCAATGCAAAAGACCTGGCGGAGTTGGCGCAGCGCATCGAGGGGCTGGGCTATGCGGCGCTCTGGTATCCGGAAGCGCGGGGCCATGAGTCATTTGCCACCGGGAGTTTTCTGCTCAGCCAGACCAGCAGCCTGATCGTCGCGACGGGCATCGCCAATATTTACGCCCGGGACGCCACCACGGCGAAGCTGGGGCAACAGACCCTGGCCAAGCTTTCCGGCGGGCGGTTCCTGTTGGGCTTGGGCGTCTCCCATATTCCGATGGTGGAGGGCCTGCGCGGACACAGCTATGGCAAGCCCGTGGCCACCATGCGCGCCTACCTTGAAGCGATGGAGAATACGCCGGGCCTGAACCCGCCCCTGGAGCAAGCACCCCCCACCGTGCTGGCGGCCCTGGGTCCCAAAATGACCGAGCTGGGCGCAACCCGCACCGCCGGGGTGCACCCCTACCTGGTGACGCCGGAGCACACGGCCCGCACCCGCAAGATTGCAGGGCCCGAGGCCTGGGTTTGCGTGGAGCAGAAGGTGCTGCTGAGCGAAGATGCGGCGCAGGCGCGGCAGGCGGCGCGGCAGGCGGTGAGCTTTTACATGACCCTGCCTAACTACCGCAACAACTGGCTCAGCCTGGGCTTCGGCGAGGAGGAACTTGCGGAGGGAGGCAGCGAGCGATTTCTGGACGCCATGGTGGCCTGGGGAAACCTGGATGCAATCAAGGAGCGCATTCAGCAGCACTTCGACGCCGGGGCGAGCCATGTCTGCATCCAGACCGTGCGCGCGGATGGGCAGCGCCTGCCCGATATGGAACTTCTGGAGGCCCTGGCGCCCTAAGCTAGGTGCCTTAGGCTTAGCGCGGATGGCGCTAGAGCCACATGCGCCAATCCAGCCAATCAGGAGCAAATCGATACGCGAAGACCTCAAGCCCGAAAACGGATACTCCGATTTCGAACTGCCCGATCAGGATGGCCAGTCTGCGAAGCTGAGTATGCTGATGGCGGGCAGGCCCACCGTCCTCAATTCCGATCGGGGCAATTACTGACCGAAGGATCGACGCCAGTTGGCGAATTACGCGATGTCCCTGCAACCGGACATGAACGTCAGTTACTGCAGGCTGATCACTTTGACGACGGAGCCACGGCTGGAAACCGGCGAGATGCGTAACGAGTGGGGGCCTACTGGCCCTTCCTTTCGGATCACGAAATAAAGCTGCTGCACGAGCTGGATTTGGCGGACGAATCGGAACACCGCTTCAGGCCGGTGTTTATCCCGTATACCTTCGTGCTGGACGGCGAGCGCACCATTCACAAGGTGTACAATGGTTGGTGGGACATGGGCCGCCCCGCCGTCGAGGAGTTGCGCATGGACTTCCGGGCCATTCTCTCCCAGCGCCCCGACTGGGAGTACAACAAGGACTGAAGTTTCGGAAAACTGGACAAGGTTCTGATTGAAAACCCTTGTCACACCACATCGTCATTCCGAGGCCCGTGCAGCGGGCCGAAGAATTGTTATCCGCCAGCAGGATTCCTCACTTCGTTCAGAATGACAGTGCGGCGGATTCATAAACGCCAAAATCAGCTATTTCAAACAGAGCCTCGGCCCGGCGCCTCAGGCCTGAAAGTGGAATACGCCCCAGGCCAGATAGCCCTTGTCTCCGCCTTCCACCCAGTGGTGCAGGCCGGTTCTGGCCCGCTGTACGTAATTTTCGTCCAGCAGATGTCCGTTATGGGCCGCGAGGCTCTCCATGTCATCCAGCACCTTCGCATAGTGGGTGGTGAGATGCGGTGTGAGGTCCTCATAGGACAGTTCCCGCAGCGCCACCCGCGCCGCGGCGCCACGGCAGTACCCCGGCGAGGCCATGTTTTCCAGCAGCAGTCTGTCCAGGATGGGCTGCAACACGCCTTCGGGACATTGATCCGCCTGCATGAGGTCGGTAAAGATGAATTCCCCGCCCGGCTTAAGCACTCGGGATACCTCCGCGATTACCTGATCCCTGCGCCGCTATGCAGCATGGCATCCTGGGACCACACGATATCGAAGGAATTGTCGGGAAAGGGGATGTCCTCGAAGTTGCCGTCCACCACGTCGATCAGGTCCTGCAGTCCCTTGGCCTCGTTCATCTTGCGGTGACGCTCGTTTTCCACCTCGCTGATGCTCAGGCCGGTCACGCGGCAGCCGTGGGTCCCGGCCAAGTGCCGGGCCGTGCCGCCGTAACCCGAACCTATGTCCAACACCTTGGCATTTGCATCCAGGCCACTTAGCTTCGCGCAGAGGTGCTCCACGGTGCGCTGGCTGCCCCCTGCGATGGAGTCCTCCGGCGACCGGTAAATTCC
>JAPUIH010000398.1 GCA_027297205.1 SAR324 cluster bacterium
GGAGAGATCAGGTAATTGACATCCCCCACGGACAACACGGCCGAAGGAAAGCCCGTGATGCCAAAGCGCTGGGTTTTCAACAGGTCGCGCTGGAGTTCCCGCTCCACCTCTTCGGATTCCAGCATTGCGCCAAACGCATCCAGGTCAAGCCCCCGTGCCTCCGCGACCTTGAGGTGGGTCTCCTGCCGGGAGGGGTCCAGCGCTTCCGTAAAGTATGCCTTGAACATTCCCACCATGAAGGGCCACTCGCCCTTTGCATCAAGCAGGCGGGCGGCGAGCACCGCGCGGCATGCGTGCCAGGTGGTGGCAAGCGGCCGATGCTCCTGCCACAGATCGTGATTGAATTTCTGTCCCGTGGATTGCTCGATGCGATACCAGGCATTGCGGATCATCTCGGCAAGATCGTCCCCCATGGGCACTTCCTCTCCCCCACGCAGTCCGCCCATTACCGTGACCCGCTTCAGCTCGGGATACTCCAGGTCCACCTGCTCCAGCACCGGCCTAAAGCCCCAGCACCAGGAGCACATGGGATCGCCAAAGTAATACAGCGTGCCGACCGGCTCCAGTTCTTTCTCAATAATTGTTTCGCTCATTTGCCAATACTCATGTGAACTGCTCCCCGCGCCGATCCTGGCACGCGGCACCAGCTATTGTAAAATTTTAGCGCGCGCCTCCCAGCATTTGCAAGAGATCCCGGGGGTCAGGATCCCGTTCCACGCGCAACGCTCCCCGGCCACGGCGCGAGGCGGGCTGGATGGGCGGTCCGTGGCAGCCTTGTTTCTTTTGGGATATCTGCTTGATCGGTTTGATATTTCTGGAAAGTCCTGCTAGCTTATTGGATACAATTTTCCTGCAGTCAGTATCGTATGCCAACACGACCCGGATTCCATGGGTTCTGTGCGGATTTATCTGTTGACCCGGACATAATACCTGTTTGCAATCGGGAGCCTCCACCGTGAACAAGTCACAATTGATCGAAAAGCTTTCAATGGCGACCAATCAAACCAACAAAGTCGCCGAAGGAGCGGTCAATATTTTCTTCAATAACATCAAGGAGGCTCTGTCCGCGGGAGACAAAGTGGAAATCCGGGGGTTCGGCAGTTTCCTCCTCAAAAGTTATAACGCCTACACGGGAAGAAATCCCAAAACCGGAGAGCAGGTATTTGTGCCGAAAAAGGAACTGCCTTTCTTCAGGGCCGGCAAGGACCTGCGGCAAAAAGTAAACGGAGGAATCGATTCCGAATCTGACGAATAAATTCCCAGCCGCCCGCGCACGCTTCCCTCATCGGCACGAGGGCAAAAACGTGGGCCGTCCATCCCATCCATTCCACCGGCAGCCGGCCCCACTCTTACAGCGCCAATTCCGCCATCAACCGTAGCGCCTCCTTCGTGGATGCGAATATGTTGAGGCTCTTGAAGGGCTGATTCCTGTAACGGCTGAAGCGATCAATGATGCGCTCACGCGGACCGCACAAGGCCACCTCATCCACCAACTCGTCCGGCACCGCGCCGATTGCCTCCTGTTGGTTGCCGGAGAGATAGAGTTCCTGAATTTTCTCGGCGGCTTCCTCATATCCATAGCGCTTGGCCAAGTCGTTGTAGAAGTTCTTGCCCTTGGCGCCCATTCCGCCGATATACAAACCCAGGTAGGGCTTGACCGAATTGCGGCATTCAGCCAAGTCATCCCCCGGCGCCAGGACCACCCGCGCCGTGAAATCAAAATTGGAGAAATCCTTGCCTTCTCCCGCCAAGGCGAAGCCCTCCTTAAGCGGCTCTTCCCAGATAGCCGACTTGTCCGGCGAAAAGAAGGAAGTGAGCAGGCCGTCCCCGATCTCTCCGGTGAGGGCCACGTTTTTTGGCCCAATGGCGGCCAGGTAAATGGGCAGGTCTTTTCTGCCATGAATGATGCTCTTGAGCGGCTTACCGAGGCCGGTGGCGTCGGGCCCTTTGTATGGCACTTGATAATGCTTGCCTTCATGCACCAGGGGCTCCTCCCGCGCGAAGATCTTGCGCACCATGGAAACGTATTCCCTGGTCTTGCCCAGCGGTTTGCCGTAAGCCTGCCCGTGCCAGCCCTCCGCAACCTGCGGCCCGGAAAGCCCCAGTCCGAGCAGAAATCTTCCTCCGGAGAGGTGATCCAGGGTCATGGCCGTCATGGCGGTCATGGCCGGGCTGCGGCCGGGCATCTGCATGATGGCCGTGCCCAGCCGCACGGTTTTCGTGTGTGCTCCGATCCAGGATATGGTGGACACCGCATCGGAGCCATAAGCTTCCGAAGTCCAGATCGAATGATAGCCCAGCGCCTCGGCTTCCTGGATCAGTGGAATATCCAGCCCGGCCTGGGCCCCTGAATACCGAATGTGCAACCCCAATTGCATAAGTGCTCCTTTCCCACCGAAGGTTGTCCTGGCGCAGTCCCGCCCCTCAGGTTTCGGCCCCAGTTACGATCCCTACAGCACCAGTTCGGCCATCATGCGCACCGTTTCCACGGTTGCGCCACTAAGGTTGATGGTATTCACCGGAACTTTTTTCCAGATACTGAGCCGCTCGGCGATTCGCTCCCGCGGCCCGCACAGGGCCACCTCGTCCACCAGTGCATCGGGCACCGCCGCGACGGCCTCCTCCCTCCTGCCGGACAGGTAAAGTTCCTGCAGGGTATCGGCAGCCTCCTCGTATCCGTAGCGGCGGGCCAGATTGTTGTAGAAGTTTTTACCTTTGGCGCCCATCCCACCGATATACAGCGCCAGCATCGGTTTTACTTTTGCCCGGCAGGCATCCACGTCCTCACCGGCCACCACGGTAACGCTGGGCGCCACATCGAATTTCTCGTAGCCCTTTCCACTTCCGGCTTTGGCAAATCCCTTGCGAAGGGCCTCATCGTAGATGGCAAAACGCTCCGGAGAAAAAAAGATGGGCAAAATACCGTCGGCGATTTCCGCGGTCAGGGCGACATTGCGGGGTCCGATGGCGGCGATGTAGATGGGCAGGTCCTTGCGGCCGTGGGTGATGCTTTTCAGGGGCTTGCCCAATCCCGTGGCGTCGCTGCCCCGGTAGGGCACTTGGTAGTATTCGCCCTGAAACTCCAGGGGCTGTTCCCGGGCCAGTATGGTGCGGATAATGGACACGTACTCGCGGGTTCGCGCCAAAGGTTTGCCAAAGGGCACGCCGTGCCAGCCCTCCACCACCTGGGGACCCGACACGCCCAGGCCCAACAGCCCCCGGCCACCAGAAAGATGGTCAAGAGTCATGGCCGTCATGGCGCAATTGGCCGGGGTGCGAGCCGGAATCTGCATGATGGCCGTACCCAGTTTAACATTGCTCGTCTGGGCGCCGATCCAAGCCAGTGGAACCACCGCATCGGACCCGTAGGCCTCGGAGGTCCACACCGCGTAGTATCCGAGGCGGTCTGCCTCCTGGATCATCTCCATGTCCAAGGTGGCTTGCGCCCCTGAGTATCCCGCCAGAATGCCCAATCGCATGGCAATATCCTTTCCTTTTCGCCGGCCCGCCGGTCAGGTTCGGCGCACCGTTGGTTCAAACAGACAGGGAGAGAACTCAAATTAAGGGGAGCAGCCGGTCTTCCCACAGGCGCCGCCAGAAGCATGCCCCGGCTCCTCTAGTCCCTGGGCGGGGCGCGCTACCATTCCCTCGCGAATTGAAGGTATACTGCTTGGAAGCCATCACGGCAATCGGGTAAACACAATTCCCAGGCGCGCTATGATCGGACAGGAAACCGTTGAGGCCGCGAAAAGCTGGTGTGAGATCGGCGCCCGCTGGATTGGGAGCGGTGCACCCAAGCTGGGTTTGAATTACCTGGACCGGGCCATCGCCGTGTTTTCCGAGAACAAGGAATTGAATTGGCTCACTTTCGCGCGGCACAACAAGCTCGATGGTCTGATGCGCACCGGCTGGGAGGAGGATGCGGAGATCATGTTCGACGAGGTGATGGAGGGCTACGCTCAGCAGGAGGAGGCTTACGGGAAGGCTCTGCTGCTATCCCACCTGGCCGAATGCCAGGCCAGACAGGGCAGGAATGAGAGAGCTTTGGGCAACCTTAATCTCGCCGCGGCGATCGCCGAGATCCACGGGGAGCAGACACTGCTCGCCCATGTGCTTGCCTTGCAGGCCCGCATTTCGTTAGAGCGCGAAGATCTGGTTGCCGTAATTCGCCGCTTCCGCAGGGCGGAAGAGATTTTGGAGCAGCAAGG
Source organism: SAR324 cluster bacterium (assembly GCA_027297205.1). Classification (GTDB taxonomy): domain Bacteria; phylum SAR324; class SAR324; order SAR324; family JACQKK01; genus JAPUIH01. The sequence continues at coordinate 4,209 of JAPUIH010000398.1, forward strand.
TTTGGAAATGGAAGCTTTGCGGCTCCGTTTTTCGGCCGCGGAAGCAATGGTTCGCCTGGGGGAACGCGCGGATGCGATCGCCCTGCTGGAGGACCTGCAAACCAAGCTCCTGCGCAGTCATCGATTCCGGGAGGCCCTGGAACCATTACGGCTGCTGTCCCAGCTGTACGAGGAGTCCAATTCCTGGGACGAAAAGGACCGCATCTCGGAATTCGTTCATTTATGCGGCCAGAGAATCGTCAGATCGGACGATAACAAGCGCACCCGCGACCCCGCCGAGCCTGAGATTCGTCTGATGGAAGACCCTGCCTAGACCCGCGGAAGCCGGGGTCATCCGGGCATACTGCACCTGGTTCAGGAGCTGCCGGGGGGAAGGGGACCCTGGTCGTATTGAAATTTCCGGCAAATGGGGGGATAAGTAAGGAATACGCGGCTCAAGTTATATATTGATATACCGATGTTTGGATAACAACGGTGATTCACATGGACTTGCCGGCACGCGCCGGCGGTGAGTCGCAACACCGGCATTGACACAACGGACGCGGGCGCAAGACCAGCACTCGCACCGCGAATTGATACTGCCGGGCTGGCGGATTATTCACCGCCCCGAACGATTCAGGCAAAATCAGGCATGCAACCGGTAAGATTCTACATTGGCGTGATCGGGTTCTTTCTCGCCGCTTTGGTGGCGGGGGTCTTTTATTTCCTCATCGGAATGGAAAGTGCGAGTTACCTGGTCAATGACGGCGTGGGTTATGGCATGCACTATATTGACAAGCCCAGCTATGACAGCAATTTGCAGGGCCTGATATTCACGATTTCATTCTTGACGGCGGGAGGCCTGCTGATGTTCATGGTGCTGATGCCCGATCAGCAATCGGAAGCCGCGCGGGCCCAGCGTTATGATCCGCCCCAACCCCGGCGAAGGCAGGCAGCGCCTCAGCCTCCGGCACCCAGACCACAACCTGTGGCAGCGCCCGAACCAGCGCCCAGCGTGACGGACCAGGACAGCTCCGTCTCACCCACGGTGGAGATTGATGCGGATTCCCTCGCCGAGGCGGCTGCGCCTCCGGAAGCTCCGGAACCGGAACCAGCAATGTCGGTCGACGAGGAAGTGCTTTCCGCCGAGGAGGCGGACGAGTTTGACATCGAAGAAGTCTCGGATTCCCGTTACGACGACACGGGAGATGAGGATATCGTGTACGGCAATGGCCGCGTCACCGACGAGTCTATTTGGGAATTTGTTCAAGACTATCCCGACAGCGCGGTAAAGTTCCTGTACCGGAAAACCCTGGATAACAAGTCCCTCACTCCCAGCGAGGAAGACATTTACCGCCGCTGGGAAATGCGCGGAATGACCAGGGCCAAGGTGAGGGAATTTGTACTGGAGACCATGGGCAGGAAATCCCTCCCCGATGACTTCCCGCACAACATCTGGCGCGAATTGCGGGATCAAATTTTCGAGATGAAGTCACGGCAGGCCAGCTAGACTCCCCGGCACGATGCACACCAGGCATCATGGCGCGCCATCCCCACGGATTAATCGCTGGAAAATTTTCCGGTATTCGGCTAGGATCACGCATCTCCGCAATTTCCCGGTGTAAGGCGTCAAACCCGGATACGGTTCCAATCCCAGCTGGAAACTGATCCCACCAGCTTGGTACTAACCCTTGCGCGTTGTTCCAACGTTTGCCTCGGAGAGCACTGACTGTGCTTTGCCGGCGCCGGCCGACTTTCCTGACAGGTCCATCCGATGATCAAGTTTAAAACCATCGGTGTGTTATTGCGGGACTCTACCCAGGAATATCCCCTGCAATACCTTAAGTCCCAGTTTGAACCCCTTGGCGCCAAGATTTCCGTGCTCGACGAGAACCGGCCCGTTCGAAAACTGGACTTGATAATCGCCATGGGCGGAGACGGCACCGTATTGCGCGCACTGGATATGCAGCCCAACTGCCCTGTGCTGGCGATCAATTACGGTGCCGTGGGCTTTCTGACTGCTGGAGACCGGGACGATCTGGAGGTACTGCTGCAACGGCTGGTCAAGAACGATTACGTGCTTAGTGAGAGAATTCTCCTGCGCTGCGATTATCAGAGAAAGACAGTGCATGCCGTGAACGAGGTTTTTCTGAGATCTTCCGGGCGCATGATCCAGGTCGACGTATTCGTCAACGGCGCGAAAATTCGCACGATCCGGGGAGATGGGGTGATTGTGGGGACGCCCACCGGTAGTACGGGCTACCTGCTCTCAACGGGCGCACCACTGGTGATGCCGGATGCGAACTGCTTCATCTTGGATGGCATCAACGAGTATAACTTCAGCTCGCGCGCCCTCGTTCTTTCCATGGACGCCAAGATTCGGCTGCATGTTGCCAGCCTGCATCCGGATCAGGAGGCCTTGCTGGTGGTCGATGGTACGCAGTTGGCCAGCCTCAAGGCTGGCCAGGAACTCTCGCTAAGGTGTTCCGAGCGGAAGGCACAGATGATTTTCTTCGACAAAAACTACTTCTTCCACAACCTGTCGTCCCGGCTGTCCTGGTATTAATCGCACCCGGATCAGACGCTGCGGGCAATTTCAGGAACCGTATCCTTGATACCATCGTCATAAGACCGGGGCTTGAATATTCCCATAATGTCCTGAATGAGAGAAAACAGGCAGGGCACGAAAATCATATTGACAACGGTGGACAGTACCAGGCCTCCCAGCACGGCACTCCCCAGGCCACGATAAAGCTCGGAACCCGCACCCGGCATCAGCACCAAAGGCAGCAGCCCTCCTACACTGGTCAAGGTAGTCATAAAGATCGGGCGCACACGCGCCTGCACGGCGGTTAGCACCGCCTCCTCCAACGGTTTGCCCTCGTTCCGGATCAGCCCGAGAGCCATGGCGACGATCAGGATGGGATTGTTGACCACAATCCCGATCATCATCATAAATCCAAGCATGGTCAGCATATCCAGGGCCTGGGTGGCAACGAATGTATTGATGAACCAAAGTCCGATCAACCCACCGGCGCTGGCGATGGGCAGCATGGCCATGATTACGAAGGGCGAGAGCAAATCTTCAAACAGAATCACCAGCAACAAAAACGTGATGGCGATGGCCAGAATGAATCCCGTCTGCAACGACTTGCGGGTCTTGGTAAACGCGTCCGCCGTGCCGCTTAGGGCAATGCGCAACCCAGGCACCTTGGCGAACTCCTTTTGCGCCGGCACCACCAATTGGGAATGCATGATTTCCAGCGCCTCCTCCAGGGAGATGTTGCTGGGAGGAGAGACCCGCAGGGTAAAGACACGTCCTTCGTTTATGCGGTTTATCTGCACGGGCCCTACCGTTTCTATGATTTGCGCCACCGAACCGAGTGATACGTATTTATTGTTGGGGGCCAGCAGCGGCTGATCGGAGAAATCCTGCACATTGCGCAAGCGGCCGTTCCCGGAAAGGAGCCTCAGGTCCAGAGATTCACCGTCGGGCATGGTGAACTCGGTAATTTTGCGCCCATCGGTGTACACGTCCACGATCATTCCCAGATCGCGCATGGACAAGCCCGCCTGGGCCGCGCGCTCTATGTTGGGAGTAATCCGCAGTTCCGGCTTGGAAAAATCGAAGGAGGGGATGGGGCGCACCTGGGCCCCTGGCAGCACCTCGCGTGCCTTGGGAAACAGCTGGGCGGCGATCTCGCCGATTTGGTTGATGTCGTTGCCGTATATTTCCAGATCGATGGAGCGTCCGGCGCCCAGACCCCGCTCGAACAGGGAGGTTTGCGAGGTAACGAAAAACATGCCCGGCACCCTGGCCAACACACCGTTTATGTGAGGGATCAGTTCCTTCACCCGCTGGGGATCGTCGGAGATCACGCCCAGGATGAGCGTGGTGCCGAACCCGACGAAGAACACCCGTTTAATCTTCGGAATGCCCTCCACCTCGCCGCGCATGGTGGGCCATAGATTGTCGATGATGTCCTGCCCCATGGATTCGGTTTCCTCGGGGCTATAACCCGGCGGAGGAAAGAGAATGCTGAGCAGCAGATTGCGGTTTCCCGAAGGGAGGTACTCCAGCTTGGGTGTAAGGGAGAAGGCGATATAGATCGCCAAGCCGATGCTTCCCGCCACCACGGCCAACTTGCGCAAGAATCCTCTTTGCAGCCAGCGCAATCCCGCCAGCATCTGCTCCACCCCCCGGGTGCCAAGCGCGCTCAATTTCCGTGTCAGGAAGTTAACGTTGTGGGTGGTTTCCCCGTGCTCCGCGGCGAATCCGAAGAGGAACCGGTAGACGGGCGGTATAAGCGTGGTCGATACCGCAAAGCTGAGCAGAATGGCCACACAGATCGCGATTGCGATATCTTTGAACAACTGCCCCGCCTGATCCTGCACGAATACCACGGGAAGAAAGACCGCCACGGTGGTCAGGCTGGAGGCCAGCACGGCGCCGTACACCTCCCGAGTGGCATTGATTACTGACTCGTACAGAGGCACACCCCTGGAGCGCCACTTATCGATGTTCTCCAGCACCACAATGGCTGCGTCCATGACCATGCCCACCGCGAAAGCGAGCCCAGCCAGGCTGATCACGTTAATATTGCGGCCCAGCAGCTTCATGAACAGAAAAGTGCAAATGATGCTGACCGGGATAGAAAAGCCCACCACCAATGCGGATCGCAGGTTGCCCAGAAACAGGTACAGCACCAGCATGGCCAGGAAACCACCCATGTAAATATTCTGCAACACCAGGTCGATGGAGGAGTTGATGTAATATCCAGGGTCCGAGAGCCGCTTCATAATCAGCCCATTTTTCTTGAGGATTCCCTCGTTGAGCCGGTCGAAAGTGCGGTTCACCTCCTCTGTGATTTGCAGCACGTTGGAGCCGGGTTCCTTGTAGATGGGCATCACCATGGCCACCCCTTCCTTGGCCAGCACCGAGGAACCCTGGTTGTTGTACCCGATTCCCACCCGCGCCACGTCCCTCAGATACACAGAACCGGAAGGGGTGGTCTTGATAATCATTCCGCCCAAGTCTTCCGGCCGCCGGTAAGGGCTGAGGGCGCGGATGGTGTACTCGCGCTTACCCTCGGAGAAGGTGCCTCCGGACATGTCGATCACTTCGGAGCGGATGCGCTCGGCGAGCTGGTTCAGGGAAATGCCATGCAGGGACAGTTTTACCGGATCGAACTCGACGTGCACCTCCGCGTCCCGGCCCCCGTATACCCGGGCTTCGGCAACGCCGTTTATTTTTTCCAGCTCGGGCTTGATGTGGGTCTCCGCCCACTGCTTGTAGGTGCGGATGGGCCTGGGATTGTCGTCCAGCGTTCTGATCTGGTTCCAGATGATTGGCCTGGAATTGGCTCCCCGCAGGCTGATGGTGGGCCGCAGGGCATTCTCAGGGTAGGAAGCCACTTGATTGAGTTCGGTGGTGATGCGCAGCAGCGCATCACTCATGTCCGTCCCGATTTCAAATTCCAGGGTGATGTTGCCACGGTCCGGCTGGGACTGGCTGGACATCCTCACCAGATTTGGCAGGTTGTTGAGGAACTCTTCCTGTTTCTGGACGATTTCCCGCTCGATCTCATAGGGGCTGGCGCCGGGCCAGTAGGTGCGAACGACAATCTTGGGCGCGTCCACATCGGGGGTGAGCTGGATCGGTATGCTCAGCATCGCCCAAATCCCTGCCAGGACGAGGAACACCGTGATCACGGTCACCAGTACAGGTTTTTTCAGACACAGCTCGGTCAAGGATCTCGCTCTCGCCAGGACTATAGTTTGCCGGTGATCTTCACTGGCGTGCCGGGGGACAACCGCTCATTGCCCCGCACCACGACTTGCTCCCTGGCCTTCAATTTGCCGTCGACTATGACATCGGTCTGATTAATGTTGCCCCGTATCTTGACCCGGACGATCTGCGCGCGCCCCTTTCGCACCACCACTACTTGGGTGCCGCCCTTGCGGCGTACGATGGCGTCTCTGGGAACAGTGAGCACTCTTCCGTTCCGGCTCACGGGCACATCTATTCGCGCCAACAGACCGCTCAACGGCGTGCGCTTTGGATTTTCCACCTGAATCCGCAGCATGAAATTTCCGCTCGCGGAATCTACGTGCCGCACCACAGCCTGAATTTTACCTTTCAAGGTCTTGCCGATTTCCGTAACCCGTAACGTTACAGGGGTCTCCCTGTCAATCTTGTTAAAAAATCGGCCCGGCACACCCACCAACAGTTCGAAGCGGTCGTAATTGTAAATTTCGTAAATGGGCCGGGTGGAATTAATCCACTGGCCAATCTCCAAATCCGCCTTGATGACTTGGCCGGAAATGGGCGCCCGCACCACCATCATTTTGAGTTGGGTCACTATCCTGTTCAGCTGGGTGAGAGTGCTGGCATGGCGCGCTTCCGTAACCTCCATGGCGGCCAGTTCGTTTTCGTACTGCTCCGCGGAGGCCAGATTCTGTTTGAACAGGGCCTCGATGCGCTTCAGCTTATTGCGGCTCTGGGACCGTTCCGCTTCCGCTTCCCTGACCCTCGCCTGAAGCACCAGCTTTTCAAGCCCCAGGTTTGCATTGCTCAATACCGCGAGCACCTGCCCTTTTTCCACATAGTCACCTTCCTGCTGCAGCACTTCGGTAACCCGCCCGGAAACCTCGACGGATAGCAGGGATTTTTTCGCGGGCGCAAGCAGGCCATTTGCCTTAAAGGTGGGGGCTTCCGAGACAGACTTTACCACGGCGACCACAACCGGCTTGGGCCGTGCCGCGCGTTTATTCTTCTTGGCTTCACTGTATCCGTCCCCGGATCCAGCCAGCATTCCCACCGCCAGCAGCACAATACTGATGGCTCGAAATTTTGTTCGTGTTCTCATGGTTTCGACAACTCACTTCTCGATTATTTCGCCGGCAATTCGCCTCCCGCCGCATCCCAGCACCCATGCCCCCTGGAATCCATCCCTTTGCCTGGATGGCCGGGCGCCAAGTCCATCATGCAATAATACGAGGGTACCATTCTATACAACAACCATAGATTCGAAACGGTAAGGACGCAAACCATATCCTTGGCAGCTTGGTCAACCAGCCATGGTCAGCGGCGCAAATGGCAAGAACAACGCCGGCCACAACAACCGCCCGGATCGCCCTCGACTGCGGCCCTAGCCACCCTTGAACCGGGCCTTGCGCTTTTCCACGAAGGCGCGGGTGCCTTCCGCGAAATCTTCCGTGCTTACGGAATCAATGATCCCCCTGGCTTCCAGTTCGAGTTGGGTTTCCAGCTCATGATTGAGGCTGTGGTACAGCAAATCCTTCGTCCGCCCGAGGGCCGCCGTTGCACCGTTGGCCAGTTCCATGGCGAAATTTTTCGCTTCCTCCATGAAGTTTTCCTCAGGGAACACGCGGTTGACCAGTCCCCATTGCATGGCCTGCTCGGCGGTCAGCACCCGGTTGGTATATGCCAGTTCAAGGGCCCGCCGCAATCCAACCAGCCGGGGCAAATAGAAGGTGGACCCACCGTCCGGAGAAGCCCCGATCTTCGTATAACCCAGAGTAAACACGGCGTCGGCCCTCGCCACGACCAGATCGCAAGCCATGGCCAAGCTGAACCCCGCCCCCGCCGCCGGTCCGTTCACCGCGGCCACCACAGGCTTGGGCAGGCGGATCAGACGGGAGATGAACGCATGCAGGTCGGTGATCACGCGCTCCAGTTTTTGGGTCAGGGCCTGCTCGGATTCCACAAACCATTTGATGTCTCCGCCTGAGTGAAAGGCATTGCCCTTGCCAGTCACCATCAGGGCGCGGTAGGCGGGATTGTTTTTTATCTCCACCATTGCGTCCACCAGCTCGGAGGCCATCTGCGGGTTCAGAGCATTGTATTGATCGGGGCGGCTGAAACGCAGTATTGCCAGGGGACCATCTTGTTCCAGTTCGATATACTCGTAGCTCAAAGGTACTCCGGGAAAGGGTTGCCGCGCCCACCGCTCTGGCGGCCTGACCACCGGCCGCGGTGGTGGGAGTTCTGGGGTGCCACAAGATGGCTCCCCGGGTGCCGCACGCCACACCGTGCAAAACCCAGACGCTGCACGTATTCAATTGCTTTTAAACCATTTAAGTTCATTTGCAAATGCCCCCGCGCAGCCCTTTCCTACCGGATAGCTCTGAGGGAATTGGGAAATTCGCGGCGAATACTCCGGAGTTGAGATCGCCGGAATAGGGCGCAAGGCGGGCCAATGCGGCTGAAGGGGAATCAAGGATTATGAGCGCGATGGCGCGCTACCAGGTGACAGGAGCCCGTGGGCGGCCCCCGCGGGTGCGGAGAACCGCTACAGGATGCGCAGGCGCTCCCTATCGTTCGTTCAGCACCGACTCTATTTGGGTGCGGGATTGTCCTGTAATCACCTCAATTTCCGCCACGGATAGCCCGCGCCGGGAGAGCCCGGTCACCGTTTGCCGCAACGGCACCACGGAAAATTGGGACTCCTCGGAGGCGGCTGGCGCTTCCTGGGCGTGTTCGGCGGCGGCTGCCAGTCCGGACCTTGCAATGGGCCGGGGCATTTCCCGAGGCAGAAGATGATTCATGATCGCCGTGGGAGCGACCGGCGTGTGATGATTCGCTGGATCGGCCCGATCCAAGGCGGCCGCCAGATGGGCGGCCATCGTGGCCAGCTTGAGCGATCTTTCAAATGCCAGCCGTACCTGCGAAGCATTCGCCTGATCCGATTCAAGCTGCGTCATGTGTTGGGCGAGTTGGCCGAGTTCTATCACCAACTGGTTCATCCATTGCGCCGAGTTATCCATTCCTTTAGTGGCGCCGCTCTCCGTCCGGCTCATTTCCTGAAAAAACCGGTCCGAAATCTGGTCGTCATACCATGCTGTTTTCCAAGGAGGAGAAAGGAGCTTCATGTGGCCTCCGGTTGGATGGATTGTCCGCACACGATCGTCAGGAGGCCTTTCCTGTCACCGGAAAGGCGCTCCGGTGAGTATAATTTCGATCGCTGTCGCAAATACATTATGCACGGACAATGCCTACAATGCGTGAAGTTGGGACGGCGGCTAATTATTTTCCTTTCGCACATCAGATCAATAATTTAGCCTGATAGCCAACGATCCCGCAAAACCCGGACGGAGTCCTTCCACCGCCCGTACGACATCCTGCACATACAGCGGTGTGTGGCGCAAATCGCCTGCCCAGGCGGTCTGGTGGATCGAACCCGCCGATGGGCTCGGCCTAAGCCGTGGAATGCGGAATATATTGCCGGTTGCGAGCCTGTAACCACTGGGAAGCTGAACCCAGCGCGGAAACGATCCCAAGATTCAGTCCAGTCAGCCCCTCCCCCACTTCCTGAAGGGTGCCTGGCCGCAATTTAGGAAAAGGAAAAGGGCTCGCCGTAGGGCAGGTTCAGGCCGTCCAGAGTAAGTGGCGTAACACTGATCGCGCCGCTCTCCAGCACTTCCCGGTCGTTGTGCTCGGCCGCCTCCGACCATGTGTCACCGCGGTAGCGGTGGCGGTATCCCGCCCCCTCCGGCTCGAAGAGAGAGCCATAGCGGTTGTTTTGCAGGCGCGTCCAGCGCACGGCGGTATTGGCATTGACGTCTTGAGGGAAATTGATGTTGAGCATCATTGCGCCCGCGGGCAGGCCATGGGCGAGCACGGCCGGCATGAGCCGCCCCACCGCCGCCGCGGCATTTGCCACGGCTTTCTCCCCCGCCGCGCCTGCGAGCCGGCCATGATCGCTCCACTGAAAGTACATCTCGCGGGTGACATGATGGCTGAAGGCCACTGCGGGAATGCCCAGCAATGCGCTCTCGAACGCCGCGCCCACGGTGCCGGAATTTAACACGAATGCCAGCCCCAAATTGTCCCCGATATTGATGCCGGAGATCACCCAATCCGGCGGATCGGAAAACAGCCGGTGCACACCCAGATTGACACAGTCGGCGGGGGTGCCGGTCACCGTATATGCCTCAATGCCGAATCCGTCCTGAGCCCGAACAATCAACTCCCCAAAGCGGGACATCGCCTTGGATTTCCAGCTTTGCTCCTCGGCCGGCACCACCAGCCGCACCGTCCCCAGCTTCCGCAGGTGGTGAATGGTGGGGGCGAGCATGGGGGAATGCACCCCATCGTCATTAACCAGCAGAAAATCAGGCATAGGGCGGATCAATCGGCGGGTTTGCGGCGGGAACTTGCGAACGGTTCCACAGCACCGCGGCGGATGGGAACTTTTTCACTTGGCTTGCTGCGAAGAGAGATCCTCAAGGGCCTTAATAATAAGATCGGTTACTTCGGCGGTAGGAGCATCCCCTCCCAGATCCTGCGGCAGCCGCCCAGCATTGGCCATGTAGCGCTCCACGGCGCTGTCAATAAGCGCCGCCGCCGCGATCAGTGAAGGGTTCTGCCGCTTTTCCCCCAGGTGCCGGTACATCATCGCTCCGGACAGTACCATGGCGATGGGGTTGGCCACCCCGCGCCCCGCGATATCAGGGCCCGTGCCATGAGAGGGCTGAAATACAGCGAACTCTTCGCCAATGTCCGCGGAAGGGGCCATGCCCATTCCACCTATCAGGCCCGCGCCAAGATCGGAGAGAATATCGCCGAACATGTTTTCCATCACCATCACGTCAAAATCCCAGGGCTTGCGCACCATATTGTGGGACATCGCGTCCACATACGAATAGTCCTTGCCGACTTCCGGAAAATCCAGGCCCACCTGATCGTAAATACTCCTGAAGAAAGCCATGGAGGAAAAGATATTGGCCTTGTCCACGCAGGTCAGCACACCGGGGTGTCCCGCGGTCTTGCGCTGGCCGGCCAGTTTAAACCCGAAGCGCATCAGGCGCTCGGTGGTGCGGCGGGTGATTACCAGGGTTTCCGTGGCCACTTCCGGATTGGGCCCGCTGCCCCTGGAAGCGAACAGGCCCTCTGTGGATTCGCGGATGATTATGAAATTTATGGGCCGCTGGCCCTGGCTGGCCAGCACCGGCGGTGTGCCGGGAAAAAAGCGGATCGGCCGTACGCCCGCGTACAGTTCGAAGAGGAAGCGCAGTTCCACCTGCGGGCGCACTTCAGTTCCGTCCGCCAGGCGGATATCAGGCCAGCCACAGGCTCCCAGCAGGATCGCATCCGCCTTGGCGGCTTCGGCCACCGAGGCCTTGGGGAGCGACTCGCCGGTATCCCGGTAACAGAAGGCGCCTGCCGGCAAATCCTGATAATCACACTTGAACCCGCCGATGCGCCGCTCCGCCTCCGCAAGCACCTGGCGCGCCGCCTCCATCACCTCCACCCCGATTCCGTCTCCGGGAAAGACGGCGATTTTCAACGGTGTTGCATCGGACATGGATTCACTCGATCAGGCAAGAAGGTTGATCGATCGGCGGAATTGCGCCGCCGTGGCGAGGCGAACCGGCCAAGCGTGCCGAATTGACAACATTCAGGGCCGTCCGTAGTCTGAACTGGCCGTCGTACAAAATGTGCACCAAGATCAGCACAATTGTTCCGCGATAACAAGGCGTCCGCCCGCGCCTTTATGGCCCGAATGCCCGGCGTACGCTGTACAATTACCAACGAGGACGCGAAGCCCATGCAATTGATGGAAATGGAAGAGCGGTTGATCGGGTTCGACACGACCAGCGTCAATTCCAACCTGGAAATGGTGGATTTTCTGGAATCCTACCTGAAGGGGTTGGGCATGCAGGTGCTGGTCGATACCAGTCCGGACGGCCGGAAGGCCAACCTACTGGCCACCCTGGGCGCGCCGGACACGGGCGGACTGATGCTCGCTGGACACATGGACGTGGTGCCCGTGGCCGGGCAGGCCTGGGACGGCGATCCTTTCGTTCTCAGGCCATCCGATGGCAAGTATTACGGAAGGGGCACGGCGGACATGAAGTCCTTCATCGCCCAGGCCATCCAGTCAGTGGAGGCGATCCGCCACCGCAAGCTCACCCTGCCCGTGCATCTGGCCTTCACCTATGACGAGGAAGTGGGCTGCCACGGGGCGCGGCACCTGATGGACGAACTCCAGCGCAGGGATCATGTCATGCCCAAATGCGCCGTGATCGGCGAGCCCACCAACTTCAAGGTGTTCCGGCTGCACAAGGGCTTCTCCTCCGCCCGGGTGACCGTGACGGGCGTGGAAGGGCACAGCAGCAAGCCGGCCAAGGGCGCCAACGCCATCTACCAGGCCGCGCTGGTGATCCAGAAGCTGATGGAGGTGGAAGAGGAGCGCAAGGGCCGGCGCGGCATGGAAGATCTGTTCGAAATACCCCATACCACCTTGAGCGTGGGCATGATTGAGGGGGGTACGGCCCTGAACATCATCCCCAACCATTGCGAGGTCAAGTTCGAGTACCGCACCATGCCCGGCGAAGACACGGCCTATGTGCTCAATCAGATCAAGGGATATGTGTCCGAGGTGCTGTTGCCCGCCTTTAAAAAGCAGCACCAGCAGGTGGACATTCAGGTGGAGGAGACCGGGCGGGGGGAGCCCATGATAACGGCCCAGGGCAGCGAAATTGAACTGCTGGACTTGGAACTAACTGGGGTTGCACGCTCCGGCGCCGCGCCCTTTTACACGGAAGGCGCAATCTACAACGAGGCGGGCATTCCCACCGTGATCTGCGGGCCGGGAGACATCGACCAGGCCCACCGGCCCAACGAGTTCATCACCGAAGAGCAGTTGCAAAAAGGCCTGCCGCTGATCGGGCGCCTGATCGAGCGGGTGTGCATGTCATGATCCGGTTTTCCGCCTGGTGCCTAAGTTTTTTTAAAGGAGTCACAGTGTTTCGCGGGGGCGTGGTGGAAACAACGCGAAGCTTGCGGCGTTGCAATTTCCCCGAACTGCAAATTTGAGATGGCTGGCAGTGTTGCGGCAGGGTGCGGCAGGCCATTGGAAAAGTAATTTTTATGTCTGAATAACAACTGCAAATGGCTTCATTAGTGGGGCAACTCTGTTTTTAAGCCCGAATAACAGCGAAAAATGGCCTCTTTTCGGGCGACTCTGTTTTTAAGCCTTTAAAATAACAACGGAAATT
>JAPUIH010000399.1 GCA_027297205.1 SAR324 cluster bacterium
GGAAACCAGCACGTGCACGATCACAAGGGCAAAGAACATAGGAACAATTACTTGATGGCTTGATTGATTATGGACAAAAAGGCGTCCGCCTTCAGGCTAGCGCCTCCCACGAGCGCGCCGTTAATATCCGGCTGGCGGAGCAATTCGCCCGCATTTTCCTCGTTAACACTCCCACCGTACAGGATCGGCATGGCCTCCGCCAGGGATTCCGAGTAACGCTCCCGCAGAATATCACGGATGAATTCGTGCATGCCGTTGGCCTGCTCGGGCGTGGCGGTCTGCCCGGTGCCGATGGCCCACACCGGCTCGTAGGCGATGACCAGCTTGCCCGCGGCCTCCTCGCTCAATTCCGGATGCGGCGCCAGCACCGTATCGCTCACCTGCCGTCCCCGCACATCCTCCTCGGAGTCTTTCATCGCCAGCCGCAACTGGGTTTCGATAACCTCCTTCTGCCGATCCGCCTCCCGTTCCACTAGGGTCTCCCCCACGCATAGGATGGGGATGATGCCCACCGCGGTGAGGGCATGCAGCTTCTGCGCGATGATGACGTCGGTAACGCCGAAGTACTGCCGATGTTCCGAATGGCCGATGATGCACACGCTCACCCCGAACTCAGACAGCATCACCGGCGAGACTTCGCCGGTGAAAGCGCCGGAGGGCAGCGGATGCACCTTTTGCGCGCCCAACTCCACCTGCGAGCCGGCGATGCGCTCACCCACCGCGGTCAGGTAGGGATGGGGCGGGCAGATGGCCACCCGTGTGCCCGCGGCCCCGAGATTTGCGGGAATTCCCTTCAGCAGCGCCGCCGTGAACTCGGCCACGTGCGCCAGGGAGCCGTTCATCTTCCAGTTGCCAACGATCCAGTTGCACATCCTTTACCAGGGTACGGTTGAACAAATTGGCCGGAATATCGCGGCCGAATTGTCTACCCTAGAAAACAGACGTGGGATGTCAAGTCCGCGTTTGGGATGCCACGGCCCCTGGAGCGGGGCCGTGGGTGTCGGCTGATTCAGTTGAGGGTCGTGCTGATGGCGGCATGAAGGGCGAAGTCCGCCGAGTTATCCCGCACCGCGATATTTTCTACGAATGCGAATTCCCATACCGTGTCTTCGCTGATGCGTACTTTCATGCCAAGAATCAGCTCGACCGTATGAAGGTCAAAGCCGGTTTGTGTTCCTTCCGCCACCGCCGATTCCCGCAGCAGTTGCACGATGACTGCCGCGCTGTCCGTGACCTGATAGTCCAGACTCGCCATTGCGGAGATTTGCCGATCCTTCAAATCGCCTGTTTTAAACAGCGTGCCCTCCCGGGAGCGGATCAGCGCGTAGGAGGCGGTTCCCGCCAGGTGCTCGCTAAAGCGATAGGCGGAAGCAAGCGCCAGCGCCCAGTCGTTTCCGCTACGCTCCACAAGGTTGGTCTTTTTCTCCAACCGCGGGATATCCAGCGACGCCTTCAGGGTGAGGGGAAAATCCGCTTGCGGGGAATTCAGCCGAAATTTGGCTGAAATTACCGGGGCGCGCGCCATGACGCTTCCTTCCCCATCGTTTACAATATTCCGCACTTTGCCGTCCGGCTGAACCGCATTCATGCGTATACGGTTACGGGGAAACTGCTCGCGCTTTGCGTTTCCCACGCCAGCGGCGTCGTGGAACGCCTCTACAAAGCTATCGGTAAACCCCCCGCCCAAGTACTGGAGAGGCAGGCGAGCCGATACGGCGAACCGGTCGTTAACCCCGTATTCCGCGGATTGATTGAGAGTCCACACGTCCTCGTCCACCATTAACTTTTGCTCGTTGAAGATCCATACATTCGCCATGGTGAGCCCGGTGCGGAAGCGCCAGGAACCTGGAGGGGGCAATTCCGGCGATTCATGCATGAACGCCAGCCGCTTCTGCTGCAATGGCGAGGAAACGGTGACATGCAACGGCCCCCAGCCGCTCCGGCGCAGCCCTGACACCTTAGTATTTACGCCCAACTGCCGGGCAAACACGCCCTGGGGAATCAGCAGCAATCCGTAAATCAGCATCACTGCGAGCCAAATTCTATAGACACAATGCTTGAGAGAACTGGACAGCACGGAGAAGACCCGATAGCAGAAACCGCATTCGGCCTGCGCCGGGCCGTCCATCACTTCCAGGCCGTTCCGGACCTCGCCCTCGCGCGCATCCCCAGCGCTGCCCGTTGCGGTGATACCGCTAATCGAAACAGGGTGAGATTCCTTTCCGGCAGCGAAATAAAGGCTGGGATGATATTTCGGCGGAGTTGCCTGCGGTAACAATTCCATCGTTGACATTTGCGGCCTCCAGGGTTCCTCCCGCAGCAGGAGGATTGAACAATTCTTGAGTGGCGCGCGAATCCTTTCGGTTTTTTGTGCCTTCCAGTAGCGGTGACCTGTTGCCTGCTCTAATGGTTAAGTCTCCGTCCCGCCTTATTTTGTTACATCCCTTCTGCCCGGCTTGCTCTGGGGCGCGGACCCGGCTGTCTGCCTCCAGCCAATCAGCCCCGTATTGCCTTCCCCCCCTTTTTTGAGCGACCCTCGGGTATGGAAACCCTTGCCAGCGGTTATGGACTGATCGAAGGGCCGGTATGGCGGCCCGGCGCGGGCCTGCTGTTCAGTGACGTCATCCATGGCGGCGTGCACTGTCTGCCGGAAGACGGCGGCCCCGTGCAGACCGTGATCGAGCATCGCCGGGGCATTGGGGGGATGGCGCTCCACGAATCCGGGGGGCTGATCGTCTCCGGCCGTAACATCGCCCATAAGCCAGATGGAGGCGGCGCTA
>JAPUIH010000004.1 GCA_027297205.1 SAR324 cluster bacterium
CAATCCTGTCATGCACTTTCGCGATGCCTTTTTCCCGGCGAATCTGGGCATAGACATCTTCGAGAGCCGAGACGATGGCCCGCACGGTGTGGTTGCCATATATCACAGCCTTGACTTTGCCAAGACGCGCAATCTCTGCCTCATCCAAAGCCGGGTAGGCCGTGGGAACGAGAACCAAAGGGGCATCAACATTCCAGCCATAGATGAATTCGATGATTTCATCTGGTGTTTTTGATTTCGAATGAACCAATATCGCATCGGCCCCCGCTTTGACGTATCTCGCAGCGCGGAACAGGGCCTCTTTGTTGCCCAGGCCGGCGATCAAAGCCTCCGTGCGCGCAATGACCATGAAATCCTTGTCCCGCCGCGCGTTCAATGCGGCCTCTATTTTGCCCTCGAATTCTTCGACCCGTACCAGTTCTTGACGTGCGCCAGCCAGCAGGGAGGTTTCTTTTGGAAATGTTTTGTCCTCGATGACGACCCCGGCGGCGCCCGCGAATTCATATTGGCTGACGGCATGGGCGGCATTTATTGCATTGCCGTATCCCGTGTCGATGTCCGCGACCACCGGGATACCCACTGCTCCGCTGATTGCACGCACCATTTCCAGGTGTTGAGTCATGGAAATCAGGCTGGCGTCCGGTACGCCGTAGGAGGCCGACAGCTCAAATCCGCTCGCCCAAATCCCGTCGAATCCTGCCCTTTCGGCCACGCGGGCGCCCAGTGGATTGTGCGCCGCGATTATTACGGTGAGATCCTGGGAGGTGAAATTTTGGCGCAACAGGGTCGTGGTGCTCATGGCTCTCGCATTTCCGGTGAATGACATGTAGGGATTGCTTACGCCCGATTCTTTTAAAACCGCTGCCTGAAAGCAAATGAATTCCGCGGCGCCACCTGGGGGAAGCCAGGGCCGCACCTGGTCCTCATTTTTGTTTATTTGATCGCAGGAATGCTCTAAATTTACCAGCCGGTAGTTTTCACAACAGATACGGCATTTCAATGAATCAAACTCGCAGCCGGGCAAGGCGCTTCGCCATCTAACCCAGAATGAGGCTTGGTTGGAAGGAGGCAGGGTATGAACAGCAAGGTGGCGTTTTACCCAATCCAGGATTCGACCCCCACTCGGTTTCCCTCCCGGCCCCTTACGTATCCTAGGGCCTGGACGCAGAAAACTCTGAATAATGCGGATTATCTTTTTCCGATTCCCGAGGATTGCCTGGAGGAACTCGGCCACTGCGTGGCCTCTCTTCGCTCCCAGCCCATCCCTACCTTGATGTTGACCCCCCGGATGTTCAAGCTAGATGCCTGCCGCGCGCTTATGAAACGTGTCAAGAACGCTCTCGACAAGGGGGTGGGGTATGCCGTGCTCGATCGCCTGTCCCTGAAGCGGTATACCGAAGAGGAGGCGATCGCAGTGCATTGGTTGTTGGGGTCATTGATGGCTTCGCCCGTCGCACAAAAATGGAACGGACAGATGATCCACCATGTGACCGACCGGGGAATGAAAGGGGAGAACTCCGAACAGTCGACCGCGGGAATCAAGTTTCATACCGATGGCCCACATGCCTTGACTCCGCCCCAGTATCTGGGTCTGCTTTGCTTGCGCAGGGCCAGAAAGGGAGGAAAGAGCCTCGTTGTCAGTTGGAGCGCCGTATTCAACGAGCTTTTGCACAACCATCCTGACGTATTGCAGCGAGGGTTTCGGGCCTTTCCGATTCAGCGCCCCGAACGCTCCCGGGCACCCGACTCTCCGCCAGTCATGTCAAAGCCCTATATGTTCATGGATCGCGGCGGCCTAAGAATGCACTACTCTTCCCATAAACCCCGGGAAGGCGCGAAAATTGCCGGCCGCACACTTGACGAGGAGGGGCGAAAGTTTCTCGATACCGTGGACTCAATTCTTGCAAAGCCACACATGCACCACGAGTTTTATCTGCAACGGGGACAGATCGAGTTTCTCAATAACAGCGCAGTGGGCCATGAACGCACACCGTTTGAGGACTATCCCGAACCCCGCAGAAAAAGGCATCTAGTCCGGATTTACTTCCGGGAGCAGGGACGAATTAGTTACGACGGATAGGGTTTCTTCTCTGGGATCCCGCTGATCTGACCCTCTGCACCTCACTCACCCCGGTCCCCATTTCCCCTCAATTTTCAGACTATCTTTGCCGCCGGGCTCAAGGCTTGCCGGATTGCCTTCTCATTTTATGGCCCTATCGCAGACTGCCCTAGTCGCTTTCCGCTGGCCATCGCCCTGGCCAATCCGGCCACATTTACTGTGATGGCTTTGCAGGAAGGCCGGCTGAAAAAAGGAGACGGGCCAGGGCCTTCCCGGCTTTCAATTGCCTGGCCCTAAATGCTGGTATAGACCTATCCCTAGAACGCGAAGATGGACCTGGCAGGATAGAATTTCCTCGTGGGCCTCCGAGTTTTTTAATGAGGGGTCTTGCGTCAGTTTCTACATAGGGAGGGAAGTCATGGGGGAAGAAAAAAGACTAGCCGGCAAAGTGGCTATTGTGACCGGGGGCGCGTCCGGCATTGGTGCGGAGACAGCCAGGGTGTTTGTCGGACAGGGAGCTTCCGTTGTCCTCTGCGACGTCAATGCCGTGCTAGGGCAGTCTGTCGTCAGCGAAATCAGCAAAAGCGGCGGAGAAGCGATTTTTCGCGAACTGAATGTCACGAACGAACAACAGTGGACCGCTCTTGTCGCCGAAGCAGAAGAGAAGTTCGGAAAAATTAATATCCTAACGAACATCGCGGGAATCTCCGGCCGTGATCCGAATGAATTGGTACAAGGGACTCCGACCGCCGGAGGCATGTTGGAAGATCAATCGCTGGACAAGTGGAATCAGGTGATGGAGGTCAACGCGACAGGAACGTTTCTTGGAACGAGGCATGCCATCGCGCCCATGAGGCGGGCGGGCGGGGGGTCCATTATCAACATTTCCTCCATATGCGGAATCATCGGGTCGTTCGCAAACGCCGCCTACCATGCTTCCAAGGGAGCTGTCCGCATCTTCTCAAAAGCTGCCGCCATCCAGTATGCAGCGGATGGCATCCGCGTAAATTCGATCCACCCTGGATTCGTCGACACTCCCATGACCAAACCGGCGCATTCCAATCCGGAGTTGGTGCAAATCCGCCTCGCAGCGACGCCGCTGGGCCGTATTGGTGCTCCCCGTGACATTGCATTGGGCTGCCTTTATCTCGCCTCGGATGATTCCTCGTGGGTAACCGGCTCGGAACTCGTGATCGACGGCGGCTTGACTGCGAAATAGCCGAGAGGGTGTGCAGGGGACAAATGTCTGTCTGGAGGTGAGGGGGATCGAACCACTGGGCACGTTACGATTTCCGGCCACGCTCACGCCCTCCCCCACTCTTGCACGGGTCTGTGTGATTAGGGGTGCAACCCTGATCGAGCAAGGAGCCCTCGTCGGCGCGCTGCAACGGCTGCCCCCATCCTAGAATAATATGAATGGTTTTGGCTAATGGCGGTGGTGTTCGCGCCGGACGGAAAGGGTGGCTTCGGGTTGGCGGCGCGCCTCGCGCCGGAGGACAGGAAGGCGCTGGCCCGCCGCTTCGGCAAGCCCTAACCCCTCCCAAAGACGGGCATCTTGGTCGCCATCAGGGTCATGAACTGCACATTGGCCTCCAGAGACAGGCTGGCCATGTAGACCACCGCCCGCGCCACGTCCTCCACGTCCATGGTGGGCTCCACGGCCACGGAGCCGTCGGCTTGCGGGACGCCTTTGCTCATGCGGGCCGTCATTTCCGTGAGGGCGTTGCCGATGTCGATCTGACCGCAGGCAATGTCGTACTTGCGCCCATCCAGGGAGGTGGCCTTGGTGAGGCCGGTGATGCCATGCTTGGTGGCGGTATAGGGCGCGGAGTTGGGACGCGGGGCATGGGCGCTGATGGAACCGTTGTTGATGATCCGCCCGCCGCGCGGCTCCTGATCCTTCATGATCTTGAAAGCCTCCTGGGTGCAGAGGAAGGACCCGGTCAGATTGATGTCCACGGCCTTCTTCCACTGCTCAAGGGGCAATTCCTCCAGCGGAACGCCGGGCGTGCCCGTGCCCGCGTTGTTGAAGAGAAGATCCAGCCGCCCGAAAGCCTCCTTGGTTTTGCCGAAGAGTGTCCGTACCGAGACGGGATCGCTGACGTCCGTGGGGACCACCAGGCTGGGCGCGCCGGAAGGCGCCCCTTCATTCGCGGTGTTTTGCAGCAACTCCTCGCGCCGGCCAGCGAGCACCACCGCGTAGCCCTCGCGCATGAGCGCCAGGGCCGAGTGCTTGCCGATGCCGGTTCCCGCGCCCGTAATGATAGCTACCTTTATCGTTTCTCCCATTCCATACTCCTTCTCTTTCGGTTCACATATGGCATGGCCTCGCCTGAATCGGCCCAGGGTAGCGCCATCCCGCATAGGCCATTTTGGGCTTATTTACGGCCTCTCGGCACCGGATGAAAGCATTTTCTTGTTTGCGTGCCTTTACCTGGCCGCTCATCGGGAATCTGTACCGGACGCGGCGGCGCGTAAGCCAAGTCCAGGAGCGGCCGTACTTGACAAAGGGCGAGCCTCCGTAGGTTAAATAGGAGCACGACCAACCGCGCCCAGTGCCCGTTACAACCAAACGGGACGACTTTTCAGAGAGGGCCTAATCCATGGGAATCACCGTAGCTCCAATCACGGAGAACTTTGTTGCGGAAATAGGGGATGTGGACCTTTCCGGCCAGCTTGCACCGGCCGATCTGACGGCTGTCAAGGACGCTTTTTGGAAGTACGCCGTGCTGATATTCCCCGGCCAGCAACTGAGCCAGGATCAGCATCTGCAGTTCGCCTCCCAATTCGGCCCTCTGGAGTCAGGCACCGGAATCGGCAGGGGAAACAAGCCGCCCCGTCTGCGCCCTGAACTGGCCGACGTTTCCAATGTGGACCAGCAAGGTGCGCTGCTGGAGCGCGACGACCGCCTGAAGAAATACCAGCTTGGCAACCGCCTCTGGCACACGGATGCATCCTTCCGGCCCGTACCGGCGCTGTGCTCGCTGCTCTATGCCCATACGGTGGCGCCGATTGGAGGACATACGGAATTCGCCGACCAGCGCGCAGCCTATGACACCCTGCCCGAAGAGATGAAGGAACGCCTGGCGGGCCGCATCGCGGAGCATTCCATATTCACCTCCCGCGCCCAGGTGGGCATGACCGAATTCGAAGAGGAGGAGCTGAAAGATTTTCCTCCCGTCCCGCAGATGGTGGTGCGCACCATTCCGGAGAACGGGCGCAAGTCTCTTTATGTGCCCTCCCATGCCGGGCGCATCTTTGACATGCCGGAAGCCGAGGGCCTTGCCCTGATTGATCAGTTGATGGAACACGCCACCCAGCGCCAGTTCGTCTTCACGCACCGCTGGCGGGAAAACGATCTGGTGATGTGGGACAACCGCTGCACCCTGCACCGTGGCACCGGCTACGACGACACCCGCTGGAAGCGCATCATGCAGCGCGCGACCGTGCTGGATGTCGCCAACTCCTGCGAGCAGGAAGGGGTGCGCGTCCCGGCCTGAGCAAGGGGACGGCCGAAGGCGGCATCTGCTGGCGTTCTCCCGCCAGTACGTACACCCGCCAGGGCTGGGAGTTCACGCCGCTGGGCGCCCGGCTGGCAACGCGCAGCAGGTGCTCCACGGTCTCGCGGGGCACCGGACGCGGTAGGAAACGGCGCACGGATTTCCTGCTGACGATGGCCTGCTCCACGGAAATGACGGCGCTGGCCGTGGCCGCCAACGCGGCGCCCGAGATAGGCTGACCCATTCTTGACTCCGATCCGAGGGCGGCCGGCCCGCGCCTCATGCGAACCGGTTGTCTGCTTTCCGCATTTTGTGAACCGATCCCCTCCCCTAGCGGCCGGCCCGGGCCTCACCCGATCTTGGCGATTTGCCCCCCATCCACGGGCAGCAGCACCCCGGTGATAAACTTGGCTTCCTCCGATGCCAGGAACAGCGCCGCATGGGCCACGTCCCAGCCTGAGCCCATTCCGCCTTTGAGGGGCACCCGCTCATTGCGGGGCCGCACCACCTCCTCCCTGGACATGCCGTAGGCGCGCACCCGGCCCTCGATGGCCATGGGAGTTTCCATCAGCCCCGGCAGGATAGCGTTGACGCGCACTCCGTACGGGGCCGCCTCCATGGCCAGGCCGTGGGTGAGCGCATTGACCCCGGCCTTGCTGGCCTTATAGGCCAGGGCGCCCGTGGCCATCAGAGAGGCGATCGAGGAGATGTTGATGATGACGCCGCTGCCCTGCTTGATCATGTGGGGCATCACCTGCTGACAGGTCAGGTACATCCCGGTCAGGTTCACGTTCATGAAGCGCTGCCAGTCGGCGAGGGGAATATCCACGAAACCCTTGCCCCGCTCGCCGATGCCCACGTTGTTGTGGAGGATGTCGATGCGCCCCCAGGTTTCCAGACAGGTTTCCGCCATGCGCCTGCAATCTTCCTCGCTGGTCACGTCGGCCTGCAAGACGATAGCCTGCCCGCCCTCCTTTTCAATCATGGCCAGGGTTTCCTGGGCCGATTCGAGGCGGTTGTCCAGCAGCATCACCTTCGCTCCCTCGCGGGCAAAGAGGATCGCCGTCGCCCGGCCGTTGCCGATGGTCTCGCCAGGGGACTGCCCCGCACCGGCCACGATGGCCACTTTGTCCTGCAATCGATCCGCCATGATATTCACCTGGTAGGGAGCAATCCCCACCGTCTTTGAGGGAGCGTGCCCTGCACCGGGTAGCGCGCCGCGGTGGGGCATAGACGATTGCCACAAAGCCGGCGCATTAGCGCTTGGCTGGATCGCTGGCGGTGGAGGTGTCCGCGGCCAGGGATGCGCTGATCCTGCCCGGATCCACTTCGATCTTCACTCCCGCGCGCTCTTGTTGCAGCATCATGGGAGCGCGTGAGTCGAGCGCGTCCCAGCCGCGGTTGCGCGCCTCGGTCATCTCCTCAAGGGTGAGATTGCACAAGCGCATCGGCACGCCGACCTCCCGGCCCAGGGCGACGGCCAGGGACACGTCCTTATGCGCCAGGCGCAGGGCGAAGGCGGGCGGATCGTATCTGTTGGGCAGGAATTGATCCACCAGTCTGTCAAAGGTGCGGGCCCGCCCCGTGGCGCCCTGCCGCACGGCCTCAAACAGCACCAAGGGGTCCACCCCCGCCTTGACTCCCATCGTAAAGGTCTCCGCCAGCGCCGTGTTGATGGCGTAGCTCGCGCAGTTGTGCACCAATTTCGCCACCGTGGCCTGCCCAATTGAGCCGACGTAGCGCGCCTGGTCGCCGATGGCGTCCAGCACGGGCTTGAAGCGCTGGTACACGGACTCTTCGCCGCCCACCCAGAGCGCCAGCTTGCCGGACGCGGCGCCGCGGGGCCCACCGCTGACCGGCGAATCGAGCATATGCACGCCCTGCTCGGCAAAGGCGGCATGGATTTTCTGTACGACCGCCCTGGAATTGGTGGACAGATCGAAGAACGCGGTGTCCGGGCGCATTCCGGCGAGAATACCCTCCGGGCCGAGCGCGGTCTCCTCCACCTCCGGCGGGCCGGGCAGCGAGGTAAACACCACTTCCGAGGCGGCGGCCACTTCGCGCAGCGAATCCACCCAGACCGCCCCATCGGCGATATGCTGTTGCGCCGCCTCCTTGCGGATGTCGTATACGATCAGGCTATGGTCCGCCTTCTGCAGATTTGCCGCCATGCTGGCACCCATTGTGCCCAATCCTATGAATCCAACCTTCATGTCCATCTCCGAGTGAATAGGAGTCCCCGAAATCAGTCTTCTTTGCTCTCGTACACATCCACGGCGCCCTGCGCGGCCGTCATGGCGGCGGGCCACCCGGCGTAATAGGCCAAATGGGTAATAATCTCCGCTATTTCTTCCTTGGTCACACCGTTGTCAAGCGCCCGGCCGATATGTGTCTTCAATTGCATGGGCCGATGGCTGGCCACCAGCGCCGCCACCGTGATCAGACTGCGGTCGCGCTTGGAAAGACCGGGGCGCTCCCAGAGATCGCCGTAAATAATGTTGTTGGTGTCGGCGACGAGAGCCGGAAAATAGGGCTGTATCCGGTTGCGTTGAGAAGAAGGAGGTGCTTTGGCCATGACGGTATCCCTAAATATGAATTTGAAAAATCGGCCGCCAGGCAATCGGCTTGCGCCCGCGCACCGCAATATGCGGAGTAGAATCAGCGGGAACCACTTCCCGCATGCAATATCAATCAACTAGTTCGTCCTGGAGCGTTTCGCAAGGCTTGCCATGACCTGCCATGCGCTTCATGCACAAGAAGCCCGCATGCGATTCGCCATGCATCAAATATTGATTACGATGGCCAGTACGAAGGTGTCTTCTCCCAGGGTGTAGGTATGCTGCGGGGTCTCTATTTTAGGTCCGCCGCCGAAGTAGGCAAGGGAGAGAAAGCCCAGGCGGTATTCGACGGAAAAGGAGACCGCCGGCGTGGCGGCGCTGGGAGAGCCGACCTTTTCTGTGGATTCCGCGCCGGGGGTATCGCCAAATTGCACCTCGCTCCGTGCACCTTAATTCCAGATGACATGCAATCCGCCGACCGTATGCACCGCTCTCGCGAAGCCGGTCGGCGGGACGTGCAAATGGGCAATGGCTCACCACGGTCCGGGGACGGAAAGACGAACTGAGGTGCTCAATTTGAACGAGCGCCTCAGCGATCACGTGACGATGGCTACGGAATTGAACATTTTCCACGGAGAAATACTCTCTTCAGCGTGGAAATAATCATCAGATTTTGACCAGACTGCACACCGCTTGCATTGTTTTGACAAAACGGTCTGCCGTGCAAATTGTTGCATTACGCCGCCTGGCAATGCGCCAGCGACAGACCCCAATATGGCTCTCGCGCCGCGTTGATTTGGATGCCGCAAAAAACACGACCCCAAACGTGGCAATTCCGAGCCCGGTTCCTCCACATTGCAATCGCAAAGTGGGTTGCCGCAATCTATGGGAAAAATTCACTGAGACCACGGTCCTTCAATGCATTTCAAAGACCTGGCCCCGCTCCGCCGTAGGAATGTGGCAAGCGCTGGGGTAAATGCAAGTCCAATTTACGAAGGAGTGCGCGGAAATGTTTAGAAAGAACAATGGCAAGTCTGAGCGGGCGCCGTTGGTTGGCCACGTCCTGAAGAGGATCTCGTCACAGCAACAGGTGGTGCGTATAGAAATCGACGCTGCCCTGGCCCGGTTCAATACGGGAATTCTCCTGAGGGATGGGCTTGTCCTCGTCGGGAAGCCGGAAGGTTTGGATCCTTCTCTGAAATTGGGGGATACGGCCCGCTTCAGGATTCCATGGAACAATAAATTCGAAGTGCGGATGGAAACAATTGTGCTGCATCTCAATTTAAAGAACGGCACGGAAGTATTTGTGTGCAAGAGCCCCACCGGGCGGGCTCATGCGGTCCGCCGCACCGCGGAACGCTTCAACACGAGCCGTTTCAGAAATTTACACCTCCGGCTGCCCGCCCTCAACGACGTCTTTCCGATCGTGGACATCTCGGCTGCCGGCTGCCGAGTGGAAGCCGATCCGAGGCTGCTCAAGAACTCCTTTGGGGTGGGCCGAAGAATCTGGGAGGGGCTGGTCCATGTTGAAGATAAATTGCAGGTGCAATTGGATCTCGTCATTCCACGTGTCTACCACGAGGAGACGGTGGGGCTTGAATTTAAGGTGAACCGGCGGGGAAACCACGAACGCAAGCTGTCCACGCTTTTGGGGATTCTGGCCATGGGGGAAGTGAGTACGGTAAGCCAGCAGCCCACCTAATCGAGGGGCCGTAACCTGGTGGCACGGATTTGGAGAGAGCTTAATTGACAGTCAGCTATACCCATAACGTTTTAAATAATTTACACATGGCAAATTTGGTGGAGGAATCGCCTCCCTGGCCGGCCTGGATTCCCTGCCGTCCCTGCGCAGGCTGGTACTGAATCAGAACCGCATCACCGATCTCAGCCCCCTGGCCGACTCCGAAAATTTGCATGAGCTGTCCCTGGACGGAAACCGCGTGGCCGACCTTTCGCCCTTGGCCAGCTTGACGCAGCTGGAGCGTTTGGCGCTGGCGGGCAATCCCCTCAACCCGGAGGCGCTGGCCGTCCTGTCAACCATGGGAAACTCCCTTACATATCTGAATCTGCGCGCCACCACCTTCACCCAACAGGAAGTGGCGTAACTCAAGCAGTGCGTTGTCAACACTACCGTCATGGCGCCCGATGGGTCGGTATTGGAATAGCCACGCCCACGCACCGCCGGTAGCTCAGGAGCCTGGCAGGTAGGCGTGATTGCGCAAAGTGCGGCAGGGAAACAGGGTCAGATCGGAGGCGCCTCTCAGCAAGTCCGCCGCGGAATCGCGCCGGGCAGCATCGGCGAATACGCCGAACAAGGCCGATCCCGAACCGCTGAGCAACGCCCCCGCCGCACCCGCGCCCAGCAGGCGGAATTTGATTTCGGCCAATTCGGGATAGGCAGTGCCCAGCGGCTGCTCAAACTGATTTTCCAGGGCGGAGAGCACTTCGTCCAGGCTGCCCATGGGAGGGGTAACGGGATCGGCAGCAGGATCCTTCAACATTCCATATGCCTGCGCTGTCGAAATTTCGAAGGGAGGCTTAACCACCAGCAGCGCCAATTCCGGAAACTCCGGCAATGCGGCCAGCTGCTCACCCCGGCCCCGGGCCAGGGAAGGTGTTGGCCGCAGGAAAAACGGCACGTCGGAGCCAAGATCCAAGGCCAGCTCGGCAAGTTGCTCCTCGTCAAGGGCATTGCCATGCAGGGCGTTGAGGGCAAGCAGGGTACCCGCCGCGTTGCCGCTGCCGCCACCGAGGCCCGCTCCGGAAGGAATATTCTTGTGCAACCTCAGTTCCAGGGCGAGCTCCATACCGGAGGCATCCTGAAATGCCAGGGCGGCCCGGTAAACGAGGTTTTCCCGCGGAGCCCCCTTGGCATCGGAGCCGGTGACTTCCAGGCCGATCCCCGCCCGCACCGCGGGGCGCAGTTCCAGCTCGTCGAAAATGGAAACCGGCGCGAGCGCAATGTTTACTTCATGAAATCCGTCATTTCTGGGCGAGAGCACCTGCAGATAGGGGGTAATTTTCGCGGGTGTTTTTATCTTCATTAATGCTTGTCTTTTCAGGGCCGTTGGCATTATAGTATCAGCCTTTCCCGGTAACTAAATCGAGTGCAAACCCGCTGCTTTGGCAGAAATCCGGGCGGCAGGGGACAGCCAGTTTAAGTTATGTAATACCAGATCAATCCTACCCCTAACCACCTTGGCTCATTTTTCCGAGTCATGGAGGATAGTTCCTTGGAGAGGAGGGCGGATGGAAACATTTCAGCTTGGTGAGAAGGTCATTTATCCACAATTTGGATTAGGCACCATTGCCGAGGTAACGCAGAAGCAGGTCAACGGGACGAGCCTTGAATTTTACCGGCTGGAGTTTCCCATAAAACAGATGGAAATTCTGGTACCGGTCATGCGGGCCAAGGAAAATGGGCTTCGCAAGGTAATGAACCATGACGAGGTGGATGAACTCATTGACTGTATTTCAACCTCCCACCAAATCTCCAAGCCACAGCAGTGGCACCGCTGGCGCAAAAAGACCCTTGCACAGTTGAAAACCGGCGACCCCCACGAAATCGGAAAAATCTACTGCTACCTGCAATCCCTCGAACAGAAAAAAGGCCTGTCCTACACGGAGCGCAAGATACTGCTCCAGGTGGAGCGGATGCTGATCGCGGAAATAGCCGTTGCCAAGCAGGTATCGGAAAACGAAGCCGAAGAGTTGATCGCCCCCCGCAAACCGAAGCCAAGAGCCGCCCGGCCGGCCAGGAAATTGGCCAACTGAGGTAATCCGGAGCCCGGGGAAGTATCCCTTCTTCCTCACGGGCAGCCCCGCCTCTAGAGAGCAAGAATCTTCTAGACAAGCCGTTAAACAGGCCGCCAAGGATGGCGTCCCAAAGGCTTTTCCGCCGCAGTGGCGGGTATTAGCCAAGCAGTTGCTTGGTGATCTCCCGTTCCTCGTTCAACTCGCTCAGCGTGGCGTTGATCTTCTCCCGCGCGAACGGCTCCACTTCCAGACCCTGCACGATTTCCCACTTTGAGCCATTGCTGCGCAGAGGAAAGGAAAATATCATACCTTCGGGAATGTCATAACTTCCATCGGAGCAGATGGCCGCGCTGAACCAGTCGCCTTCCGGCGTGACCGAGATCATGGATTTGACATGGTCCACGGCGGCATTGGCCGCGGAGGCCGCGGAGGACAGTCCCCGCGCTTCGATGATCGCCGCTCCCCGCTTTTGCACCAGGGGGATAAACTCATTCTCCAGCCAATCGCGGTCTTCAATGACTTCGGTCACCGGCTTGCCGCCGATTTTCGCGTTTAGGAAATCAGGATATTGGGTGGCGCTGTGGTTGCCCCAGATGGTGACATTGGTGACATCGTTCACCGCAACACCCGCCTTGGCCGCCAGTTGTGCCCGGGCACGATTGTGATCCAGCCGCATCATGGCTGCGAAACGCTCCTTGGGAACGTCTTTGGCATTGTTCATTGCGATCAGGCAGTTGGTGTTGGCGGGGTTTCCCACCACCAATATCTGAATATCTGAGGCGGCTCTGTCCAGGGCCTTGCCCTGACCGACAAAAATATTGCCGTTGTCCAGCAACAGGTCCTTGCGCTCCATACCCGGCCCGCGGGGCTTGCTACCCACCAGCAGCGCCCGGTTGATGCCCTCGAAAATCTTATGCGGATCGTCCCCCAACTCCATTCCGGCGAGCAGCGGGTAGGCGCAGTCGTCCAACTCCATGGCCACGCCCTGCAAAGCCTTCATGGCCGGAGGGATTTCCAGCAGGTGCAGGTGCACAGGCTGATCAGGACCGAACAACTCGCCGGAGACCACGCGAAATATGAGGCTGTAGGCCAACTGGCCCGCGGCACCGGTAACAGCAACACGAATGGGAGGTCTCATTGCAACAATCCTTTCATAAAATTGAAACGGACAGCCTGCCTGTCCATGTCACGAATTAAACTAAACCCAGTCCCCCATTCGGGTAATGCGCCGGATCATGCGTTGGCACCGTAATTTTCGATGATACTTTTTCATCATAGCCGATGCCGTACGGCCGCGCCATTCTCAGTAATCCCAGCGGCGCCGGGCATTTTGCCGTTCCTTTTCCGTGAGGGCGGCCTCGAAGTCCACCCCGATTCGCGCGCCCAGCCGGAACAGGCAATGCAACACGGTGATGATGCTGCGCCCGATTTGCTCCGCCTCGGCGCGTCCTTTCCAATGTTTGCGGAGTCCGTGAGCAAGTTCCCCTATACCTTCGCAAAGCAGCACCAGCAATCTCTCCTCACCCCCGCTGTCCGGGGGCAGGGCCTGCCCGGCGGCGAGGCCCGCCAGGGCGTTCAAGGTAAGATCGGGCGGCAGGGGAGCCGGCACGGATTCTGGCGGGGGGTGGGCCTCCCACAAGCGGAGCACATCCAAGGAAAAGCCGTTGGCGAAATCCAGCAGATAGAGCAGGATGTCGATCAGTTCGTAGGCCAGGTTTCGCGGGTCGAACCGTTCTTGGGAGTTGGCCATGTGGGAGATTTCCGTGGCCAGTTCGCCCACTTCCTCCACCAGCAAGATCAGAATTTTGTCCAGCTCGGTGGTGAAGTTCCGCACCTGCACCACACGCCGGATGTAGTCCTGCAATGCTGGCAGGGTCAGGGGATCGGGAAGGGGTGGCACCTCCAGGTGGCTCATATCACCTGCTTGTCCCGCAAAGCGGCGAGGTCATCATTCTTCAGCCCCAGACCACCCAGCACCTCCTCATTGTGCTGGCCCAGCTTGGGAGCCGTGTGGCGCACCCCCACGAAACTCTCCGAGAGCCGGATCGGCGAGCGGATGTGAGGCACTTCACCCAATTCCTCGTCGCTGGCATGCACCACCATTTCCCGGTGCTTGACTTGCGGATCGTTGAAGAGCTGCTCGTAATTGTTCACCGGGCCGCAAGGAACTCCCGCCTCGTCCAGAATCTTGATCCAGTCCTCGGTGCGCCGATCCGCCAGCACGGCCTCGATTACCCGCTCCAGTTCCGCGCGGTTGGCCCGGCGGTCGGTGTTCTTTACGAAGCGCGGATCTTCCTTCCACTCGGATTTGCCCAGAGCGCTGGCACAGCGTTCCCAGATGGGCTGGCTGCTGGCGCCGATCATCAAATACCCATCCTTGGTGGCGAAGCGCTGGTAGGGGGCGTTCTGGCGGTGGCGGGAGCCCATGCGCTGCGGCTCCTTGTGATCGGCCAGCCAGCCCGCGCTGGTCCATGAACTGAAGCCGATGGCCGTCTCAAGCAGGGAACATTCCACCCGTTGTCCCTTGCCGGTGCGGGTGCGCTCGTGCAGCGCGGCCAGGATACCGCTGGCCGCCCACATGCCCGTGCCCAGATCGCAGATAGGCAGGCCCACCGAGGTGGGAGGGCCGTCCGGCTCCCCGGTGACGTGCATGATGCCGCCCATGCCCTGAGCGATCAGGTCAAACCCGCCCTTCTCCTTGTAGGGCCCGTCGTAGCCGAAGCCCGACAGCGCGGCGTAGATCAGAGCGGGATTGTGCTTGATCAGCTCGTCGTAGTCCAAACCGGCCCGCTGCATCACGGTGGCCCGGTAGTTTTCCACCAGTATGTCCACCGATTTCACGAGCTTGAGGAAGATTTCCCGACCTTCCTCGCTTTTGTAATTGAGGGTGATGCCCTTCTTGTTGCGGTTGATGAAGCGAAAATAGGCGTTGCGCGGGCTGGCATCGCCCATGCCCCGCGAGGAGTCCCCCTTGCCCACCTTTTCCACTTTGATCACCTCGGCGCCCATGTCCGCCAGGATCATGGTGCAATAGGGACCCGCCATGTGCTCTGTCAAATCCAGCACTTTCAGACCGTGCAGGGGGCCGTTTTTTCCGTTGCTGCTCACAATCAACCTCCATCAATCCTATGGGTTCGATAATTCAAATATCCGGCCGGCTGGTGTTGAAGTCAGGCCCCACACATGGGGCCAGTTCCCTAGGCGCTGGATTTCCTGTGCTCTTCCATGGCCGCCATGGCCGAGGAATATGTACAAACCGCGTAAGGCACCGTAAAGGTCAGGCCCACCTGAAACCAGAACACAACTCCCAAATTGAAATCCCTGATTTCACCGAAATGGTTGAACACGGTGAGGATCGGGGTGATCACCAAGGCCACCTTCAAAGCGCGTCTGACCGTGGAGCCCATCACCGCAAATTTGATAAATTCCCGCATCGCAATCGCTCGCAAGTCTTGGCGTGCCTGAAATCCGCACCGCGCTCCCGTGTCCGTGGACCCTTCAGGCTTCATGATTTAAATTAAAAGCCTAGGAAACGTTGCGGGAGGAAGTCAAGTTTCCATCACGAAATCGAAAACCAGGTAGGAAATGATCAGGAACACCGCGTCCACCGCGGCCAGCAGCCGCACCCAGTCCATCTCGGCGGCCAGGGGTGAGCCCTCCAGGATTACCCCGGTAAGATGCACCACAATGATCACGATGGGGGCCAGCAGGGGAAAGAGCAACAGCGGCAGCAGCACCTCCTTGCCTTGCAAGGTCGAGGTCATACCGCCCAACAAAGTTCCCAGGGCTGCGAACCCCAGCACCCCGGCCAACAGTACGGCGCAGAGGGGCAACAGCACCCCCCAAAGGGAAATCTGATACAGCAGGGCGAACAGGGGCAGCACCATAGCCAGTAACAACAGCAGAAACAGCGCGTTGCTGCCCATCTTTCCCAGATAGATCGTGCCCCGGGCAGCGGGGGTGAGCAGCAGACCTTCCATGGAACCATTTTCCCGTTCCTGGGAGAAGGACTTGCTCAGGCCGAGCAACCCCGCCAGCAGAAACGTCACCCAGAGCAGGCCCGGCGCCCCTTCCTGCAGGGTTGTGCGGCGGGCCGCTTCCAGCACCGCCACCCGCTCGGCGCCTGTCACCACTTGCGGTCCCGTGGCCCGCAGAGCCTGCAGAAAGGCGTTGCGGGTGGCGAAAGTGCGTCCAACCAGGGATTGCAGGTCCCCGTGCGCGGCAGGGGAAAGCCCGTCGTTTTCCAGCATGGCCAGGGCGCGCGGGGTGAGCCGGTAGCGGAGATCGTCCGCGCTGCCCAGGGCGAACTGGAAAATGAGCAGCGTGAGCAGGGAGAAGAAAACCATTGCCAGCAGGTTTTCCTTGCGGCGCAAGTCGATCAGCAGGTCCTTCCAGAGGATAATTCCGATCTGGCGCAAAGCGGTCTTCATTGGATCAGGCCATCGAAAAGTTTAAGGGCGCAGGCCCCCAGGGAGGGGACGTGGTAACCGCCTTCTTGAACGACCAGCAGCGGCAGCCCCAACCCGGCGATCATGCGGCCGATGCGTTGCATATGATCGATTTCCAGGGAGAACAGGCCGATGGGATCCTGGGCCAAGGTGTCGAATCCGGCGCTCAGTACCACCGCCTGGGGGGCGAAGCGCCGCACATGCTCAAGCGCGGTCTGCAGCGCCGCCTCATAATCCTCCCAGGCCGTTCCGGCGGGCAGGGGCAGGTTCACGTTGCAGCCGCGGCCCTTGCCGGCCCCACCCTCCTCCCGGCTGCCTGCGATGTAGGGATAGGCTTCCTCCGGGCGGCAGTGCAGAGATACGTACAATACGTCATCCCGATCGTAGAAAATATCCTGGCTGCCGTTGCCGTGGTGAAAATCCACGTCCAGGATGGCCACCTTGCCCATTTCCCCGAGGCGGACGGCGGCCAGGGCGGCATTGTTGAACAGGCAATACCCCGCAAAAAACTCCCGTCCCGCGTGGTGGCCGGGCGGACGGGGAATGGCATAGGCCAGCCGCTCTCCCTCCAGCAGCGCCTGCGCTCCCGCCGTGGCCGTGTCCGCGGCGGCCAGGGCCACCTGATAGGACTGGGCCAGCAGGGGCGTGCTGCCATCCACGGTGTAATAACCCATCCGGATACGCGGATAGGCGGACTTGAGCAGCAGGGCGGCGGGCCGGGCCAGAAAAGGAAAGAACTGCTCATCCTCGCGCAGGCGTCCGCACACCGCTTCCATGGCCTCCACAAAGCCCGGCCCGTGCAGAGCCTCCGGCGCCGCGCTATGCGGGGCGGGCGGCGGCTGCATCTCGAAGCGTGCATCGCCCTCGATGGCGGCCAGGATGTTGCGGGTGCGCCCGGGCACGTCCGGATAGGGCACCAGCACGCCGTTGAAAAAACTATGCCGGGGCGCGTAATTCTGCTCAAGGGAATGGTAAAAGACCTTCATGGCCAATCAGCCCACCAGGGCCACCAGGAACACCTTGGGGCCGTGAACACCCACGGTCAGGGTGAGCTCGATGTCCGCCGTGCGGGAAGCCCCGCTCACCAGCACCAGATTGGACGGGGTGTCCCGCTGAAACTCGCCCGTGTCCAGGAAAGCCCCCAGATGGGGAAACAGGTTCTCCTTTTCCACCACCACCAGATGCACCGGCAGGGCCAGGGAGAGCAGGCGCGGTTCCTGGGGCGTGGGCACCAGGATTACCGATCCCGTATCCGCGATGCCCCCCCGGGAAGTGGTGATCCCGCAGTCCGTGGAGAAAATCTCCTCCTTCTGCGCTTCCAGGCTCTCCGTGTAGGTATGCAGGTCGATGCCGAGGGACTTGCCCAGATGCTTGCGCAGGGGCTCCAGCCGGGGCTCCTGGCCGGTCATGGCCGAGCCGATGCGGAACTCCTTGAACCATGGGCCAACCGCCTCAGGCAGGCTCTTCCAGTCCAGCACCCGGATCACCTTGCTGCCCACCTTCTCCAGCTCGCTCACGAACACTTCCCCCAGATCGCCCAGGGGCCGCTGTTTGGCCTGCCATTCGGGCTCCCTGTCGCTAACCGGATTCGCATGGTGGGGCGGGGTATTGCTGTTGCGCCGCAGCCGTTCCAGGATGCGCGATCGTGCGTCTGCCATGGGGCCTGCGCCTCCTTAGCTGTGGGGCCGCTCCTTGAGCAGCTGGTGCAGGGTGCGCTTGGCCGGGCGGGGCGGCTTGCGGAACTTGCTCCATTGCTTGAGCGGCCCGACCCTCTGCGGGAGCAGCCCACCGGCCAGCCCGGCCAGTCGGGTCAGCGCAAGGTAGGCCGCCGGACGGCTGTGCAGCACCTTCCAGCCGGCCCACACCATGGCTTCGCCGGACGAGCGTTTGCTGCCAGCCCCTTTTACGATTTCCTTGCCCGCGGCGGTGGGCTGGTTGGCTTCCTGCCTCAGCCGCAGCAACAGGTTGGGGATGGGTATCTTCACCGGGCAGACCTCCACGCAGGCCCCGCACAGGGTTGAGGCGCCGGTGAGGTGGCCCGCGGTCTCCAGCCCCGCCATCTGCGGCGTGAGAATCTTGCCGATGGGGCCCATGTATATGGAGGAATAACTGTAGCCGCCGATGCGCGAATACACGGGACAGATGTTGAGGCAGGCCCCGCAGCGGATACAGTCCAGGGTTTCCCGCAACTCGGCGTCCGCATAGATTGTGGAGCGGCCATTGTCCAGAATGACCAGATGCACCTCCTCGGGCCCGTCCTTTTCCTCCGGGCGGCGCGGGTAGCTGATCCAGTTAAAGTAGGTGCTGATGCTCTGGCCGGTGGCCGAGCGGCAAAGCAGGCGAATCAGGGGCGGCAGATCGGCGATGTGCGCGATCACCTTCTCCAGACCCATCAAGGCCACGTGCACCGGGGGCACGCTGGTGACCATGCGCCCGTTGCCCTCGTTTTCCACCAGCGCGATGGTGCCCGTATCGGCGATGGCGAAGTTTACGCCGGTCACGCCCATCCCCGCGCTTTGAAATTTTCCGCGCAGCACCCGCCGGGCCATGGCGGTCATTTCCTCGATGTTGACCGTGTAGGGCTCGCCCAGTTTCTCCTCGAACAATTCGGCGATCTGCTCTTTGTTGAGATGGATGGCGGGCGCGATGATGTGAGAGGGCGGTTTCTCCGCGAGCTGCACAATGAATTCGCCCAGGTCCGCTTCAATGGCCTCGATTCCGTGCCCGGCAAGGAAGGGATTGAGCTCCATCTCCTCGGACACCATGGATTTGCCCTTGATGACCTGAGTAATCCCGCGGCGCCGGCAGATTTCCAGCACAATCTGGTTGGCTTGATCCGTGGTTTCCGCCCAATGCACCTGAATACCCTTGCGGGTCAGGTTGCTCTCCAACTGTTCCAGCAGTTCCGGGAGCCGGGACAGGCTCTCCTGCTTGATGGCTTTGCCGATTTCGCGCAGGCCTTCCCCGTCCTCGATCGCGGCGAAAGCGGCGTTGCGGCGCTCGCGGATCAGCCCGGTGACGTGCTTGAGATTTTTGCGCTGGGTGGTGTTGTGCACCTCCCGCGCCACGTCGCGCTTGAACTGGGTGGGGTTGGGAATCATGGGTTGGCGCCCTCCATCGTGCGCTGCCGCAGAAATTGGGGCAAGGGAATTACCCGCGTATTCTGCCCCGCCTTGGCCATGGCGCCCCCGATCTGCATTAGGCATCCGCAATCCATGGAAACCAGCACCTCGGCGCCGCTTTCCGCCACGGTGCGGCGTTTGTCTTCCACCATGGCCCAGGAGATATCGCTATGCTTCACCGAGAAGGTGCCGCCGAAGCCGCAGCATTCCTCCGCTTCCGGGAGCGGCACGTAGGTTACCTGTCCCAACTGCTCCAGCAGCCTCACGGGCGCCTCGCGCACACCCATTTCCCGCAGCAAATGGCAGGAAGGATGATAGGTCACCTTAACCGGCGGGCCCTGGTCTTGCAGCCTGACGGCCAGCACATTGAGCATGAAATCACTCCACTCAAAGACGCGCGCGGCAAACTCGCGGGCCTGCGCGGCCTGTTCATCGTCCCGGCCGTCCTGGAACAAGTGGGGGTAATGCCCGTGCATCATGGCCGCGCAGGAGCCGGAGGGCACAACCACGGGTATCGGCTTGGGAAACAACGCCATTTGGGCCGCCGCCACGACGCGCCCCTCCTCCCAGTAGCCCGAATTGAACGGTGGCTGCCCACAGCAGGTCTGGGCCATGGGGTAGATAACCTGCACCCCTTCCCGCTCCATCAGTTCCACCGCCGCCAATCCTGCCTCCGGGTAGATCGTGTCCACCAGGCAGGTGCCGAAAAAATAAACCTGCTCCGGCTTGGCGGGGTAGGTGCTGGGGTTGGATGAATGCATGGCGCCTGGATCGGGACGGGAAATCGTGCTCGCGCGTCAGGAATGCCCTGGGAGCGATTGAGCCAACTTACAATTTTTTTAGGGAATCCGTAAAGCGGGTAGCGGAAAGCCCCTCCACCAAAATCTGATAGAAATCCTGATAAAGCGCCTGGGCCGCATTCAGGTAGGGCTGCGCCAAACGCGTGGGCACGCTATTCAACTCCTTTTCCACGATGGACTTCCAGTCCGCCACACCCCGTTCCCGTGCCAGTTCCTTGCCTTTGAGCAGGGCCTTGTCCCAGCCGCTGCCCAGATAGAAATTGCGCAGAAACTGCTTGTCGAAGGTCGCATCGCCTATCCCCACCCGCAGCTCGTCCGGACCTATGCTGTCCACCAGGGTCACCTCACCGTCGATGAAAGCCCACTCCAGCTTGCCGTCCCAGAGCTTGAGGCCCTTCTCCCGAAAAATCGCCTGCAGCAGAAGCGCCACCGCGTAGGTCTTACCATACACCTCCGCCAGGGCGCCGCCGCTTCCCTTCAGGATCAGCGCCGCTTCCTGGTAGGAAATCACGCGATCCTTGCTTTCCAGTTTGGTGGAGAACTCGATCAAGGGCCGTTCGAACACCGCACCCTCGTAAATATCGAACGGGTACCAGCTCT
This sequence comes from SAR324 cluster bacterium, assembly GCA_027297205.1. Classification (GTDB taxonomy): domain Bacteria; phylum SAR324; class SAR324; order SAR324; family JACQKK01; genus JAPUIH01. The sequence goes on from JAPUIH010000004.1 coordinate 20,844, forward strand.
TGCGTTCGAGCAAACTGGAGCCGGCCGGAACTCCAAAGCGGAAGATTACCTCCAATGGTATCAGTTGCCGTGGGGCCGGCGCGTAGCTGTAGTCGTAGACCAGTTGCCCGCCGACCTGGTGGGTGCCCAGTTCCGGCACTTCCACCCGCTTGACCCTAATGCCGTTACTCTCGCGCTTGACGAAATGGTGGCGGATGGGCAGCCAGGGCTTGACGGCCGGGTCGTCCAATAGTCCGTTACGTTCCCAGGAATCCTCGTTTTCCAGAGTGCGGAAGAGCCATTCGCCCAGTTTGGCGAGAATTTCTCCCTTGCCTTCGATGCGGTCTGGCATCTTGCCCCAATCGAATACGGAGTAGTCGTCGGTGTATTCGAACCACAGGTGTTCGCCGTCCTCGTCAAGGTAAAGGTTTTTGACCGATCCGGAATATATGAGCTTCATGGCGCCGCGGTAAATTATGATTGATGAAATGTTCTCGGATGCACAATCAATATTGACAACATTTGCCTCGCTCCTTCAACGCTAAAATTCGGGGAATGGACTTATTTGATGGTGCCCACGCCAATAAAACTGGCATTACGGCCCTCGGTACGCGATCCCATGCTGCCGCTACGGCGGTAGCTGGCAAAGGGATGGCCGCCCTGGGGAGCCTCGTGGCAATGGGTGCAGTAGGGCAGCACTTCAATCTGGGAGGCCGCGACACCTAGCTGCCGGGCCTGGATCCGCAGAACTTCAGTAAGATCGAGGTGGGAAGCCCCATTGACCCGTTGCACCGCGCCGCGCAGGTGCGCCGCCTCGAAGCGCGACAGACAGTCTTCCCCCACCTCGTAGCAGCAGACCCGGATGCCCGGGCCGAATGCCAGCCGCACCTCTCTGAGGCTGCTTCCCTTCTCCCGCCATGCGCCGAGCAGGTTGGATAAAATTCCCGCGGCCGTACCCCGCCAGCCCGCGTGCAACGCGCCAAAGCGGCGGCTCTCCTTGTCGACGGCCAACACGGGCACACAGTCCGCCGCCCGGATGGCCAGCATGGTTGGCGCTGCGAGATTGGTCTCGGCACCGTCGAACCCCTTCACGAATCCGTTGCGATACCTGGCGTGGGAGCGGGATAGCGATGCTGCGTCCAGGGTCCCTTCCACGCTCAACACATTTGCGGAATGAGGTTGCTCCAGCATCAATGGACGCGGCGCACCGCTCCCCAGGTGGCTTGCGAGCAGTTCCGCGGCCATTTTCGATGCGGAAGTATCGCCGGAGAATGGAAAGCTGGTGGTGAATCCGTGCACCACACCGGGCAGCGTGCCTCGCAGGGATTGCGCCTGCAGCAGTTCGGGTTGGGATTCAGTTTTTGGAAATGCTGTGGTCATGGCAATTGGATGAGCGCGCTTGTCCTCCGAAAGCGGATAATGTGTTTTCCATCATAGAACCTTGCGCCGGGAGGGGCAAAGTCTTGGTGGTGAATACGCCACACGTATTATATGACTTCAGATCCGGATCGCGATGTGCCGTTGTGAAAATAAGTCGTGTCATTTCGGGCGATTGCTTTATTATGCCAAGCTTAATCACCAATTTTTCAAATTCTGGCCGAAACTTTGCAGCCGTAAAGTTCAGCCGATGGCAGGGCCGTCCTATATGCAGGGTTAGGGCGCAGCCACGGCCAAGAACGCAATTCCAATCGATTTCAATCGCAGCATGACCGGCTCGCAAGCAAATATTCTCGTGATGGCGGATGCGGAAGCTGGAGCACACTTCGCATCTGTTCTCGCCTCCAGCTACACCGTGTTGAATGCGGCCACTTCCGAAGAAGCAATCGGCCTGCTCCAGGACAAGCAGGGGCTGAAGGCGCTGTTTGCCGTTCCGAGTGAAGCTGGCAGGCGCGTGCTGAGCCATTGCGGCAGGCACCAGCGCGATATCGTGTGCGTGATGATCGCCCATCAGGATGAGCATTCCCAAGCGCTGGAAGCGGTGCGAACGGGAGAGGTCATGCACTTCGTTTCCAATCCCTGTACAGACGAGGAAATCCTGCAAAGCGCCCACCAGGCCCTGAATCAATCGCGCCTGCAAGGCGAACGCGAAGACCTGCTCAATGAGCTGCTCGCGATAAAGGGCGATCCGGAGGGCGCCGCCATGGGCGTCACGGCTTCCCCGCGCAAAGACCCCGAGGAGCTGGAACGGCTGAAGAATGATGCGCTCACCGTGGCCGCCCATGACCTGCGCTCTCCCATGTCCGTCATCCTAGGATATTCCAACGTGCTGCTGGAAATCGAGGAAAACCTGAGCGATCAGGGACGGCGCATGGTGGAACGTGTCCGGGCAACCTGCTCCCGGCTGCTAATCCTGGTGGAACGTATACTCAATGTCACCGCGCTGGAGGCGGGACAAATTGAGGTGATCTATTCGGAGATCAGGCTCTCGGAAATCCTCCAGGAGGCGGTGGACGATTTTCAGGGGATGATTGAGGATCAGGATATTACCCTGCACACGGACGTGGTGGGGGACGAGAAACCCTATTTGCTGGATCGTGCCCGCGCGGGCCAAGCGCTGCAAAATCTTGTCTCAAATGCCATCAAGTTCATCGGCGAGCAAGGATTGATCGAGATTCACTGCACGGGCGAGCCGGGCCTGGTGACTTTTTCTGTATCCGACAACGGTGGCGGACTTACCCCGGAGCAAATCGAGCACGTCTTTGAGAGATTTTCGCGATTCATGGGAGACTCACAGCAAGGCAGCGGGCTGGGTCTGGCCATCGCAAAGGCGGCGGCGGAATCCCACGGCGGAAAGATGTGGGTGGAAAGCACTTTCGGCCAGGGTTCCACCTTTTATTTCACCCTCGTTCCCAAGTCCTAGTCACGGCGGAGGCGGTGGCCACGCCACGGTTGCCCGTGCTCCGTTTGGCGGGTCCATGTCTTTTCCGATGATGGGAATTCTTCCCGGTTAATCCTGTATCGCAATGGTGGCGAAGAAGGCGGCCATGTCTTCCGCCAGGGCCCGCGGAGCCTCCAGTGCGGCGAAATGCCCTCCCGCGGGCATGTCCGTCCAGCGCTGAATGTTGTAGTTCCTTTCCACCCAGCTGCGCGGGGGATTGAATATTTCCCCCGGAAAATTGGCAAATCCGGTGGGAACTTCCACGCGTTCGCCGGGGGGCAGGGATTCATTCGATTGACGGTACTCGTAGTAAAGGCGCATGGATGAGGTGATGGAACTGCTCACCCAGTAGATCATGATATTTGTGAGTAGCTCGTCCTTGCTTATGCTGCGCTCCAGTTCCCCGCCGCAGTCGGTCCAGGCGTGGAATTTTTCCACCAGCCAGCCGGCCAACCCCACGGGCGAATCGTTGAGCCCATAGCCGAGGCTCTGGGGCCGCGTGCCCTGAATCGCCATGTAGGCCATATCTTCCTTCATTTTCTTTCCCGCATCGGCCAGAAAGGCTTTTTCCTCTTCGCTGAGCGGTGGGCTATCCGGGCCCGGCGCGGCCCTCAGTCCCATCATGTTGAGATGGATGCCCGCCACCGCCTGGGGAAAGTCGAATCCCATCCAGGAGCAGATCACCGCGCCCCAATCTCCGCCCTGGACCAGATATCGGGGATAACCCAACACATCGTGCATCAGCTCGTGAGCGGCACGGGCCATGCGCCGTGGGGAAAAGCCCGGCTCCCGGGGCGCATCGGAAAAGCCATACCCGGGCAGGGAAGGCGCCACCACATGAAACGCCTGGGCGGCATTCCCTCCTTGTGCTGGGGGGTCCGTGAGGCGGGGAATGAGCTTGTGGAACTCATACACCGAGCCCGGCCAGCCATGAAGCAGCAGCAGGGGTTTTGCCGACGGATGGGGCGAGCGCTGATGAATGAAATGCATCCTGCCATGGGACAATCCAGCCATGAACTGGTCAAATCCGTTCATCTCCGCCTCGTGCCGCCGCCAGTCGTATCCCTCCTGCCAGTATTCCAGCAGTCCGCGCAGGTAACCGGGCTCCGTACCCTGCGCCCAGCCATACGCTTCCACCTGGCCGGGCCAGCGGGTGCGGTCAAGACGTTCCCGCAAATCCCGCAGTACCTGATCCGGCACCGCAATTTTAAAGGGTTCCATCATTTGGCTGCTCCGTGGTCATGACCGGTCTTTGCGCGCAGCACGCCACCCCGGTGGAATTCCGGTGGATTCTGAATTATCGCTGGTGCGCGGATTTTAATTGCTTCATCAAATCCCCCAGCATCCAGAAGGAGCCCGCAGCCACCAGAGGCCGCCCCGGATGACGAGCCGCGGCCAGCAGCGCCTCCCGGGGACCGGGGCAGGCCAGCAGTGGGGGAGCCGCGGCATGCCCCTTGAGAACACCCGCCAGAAAATCGTGCAGTTCCTCCGTGGCGGGCGCCCGCGGTGTTGCAGGGGCAAGGGTGATGACTTGTTTGGCCTCGGCCAACAGACGCGCCAAAGGCTTCCGCACGGGTTGTGAAAGCTTGTCCTTCTGCATGCCGAAAATGAGACTGTAGCCGGATATGCCCCACAGCGCCAATTGATCGGTCAACGCCTGCAAAGCCGGGGCGTTGTGTCCGCCGTCCAGCACCACCTTGCGGAAGGGCGGGCCGCCATGCCGCCGCAACGCCACGTTTTCCCGGTACTCCAACCTGCCCGGAACGGGCGTGTGCAGGGCCCTGCGCAGCCGCGCTTGGAGTGCCTGGCCTTGCACGGGCCCCAGTAGCAATTCCGCGGCTGCAAGAGCGGCGGCGGCACAGGCCATCCGAGGCGCGGGCACCCGCCCCCGCGGCCAGGGTTCAGAGGATGCATGGCCCAGCCCGCGCGCGATGATCTCAAGGGGCGCGGGATCGGCGGCCATCACTGTACCGCCCAACTCAGCGGCCCGCCGGTTTAGCCAGGGTTGCAGTTCTTCCGGCTGCGGGGCCACAATCGTGGGCACGCCGGGCCGCAGGATACCCAGCTTCTGCTCCGCGATACTGCGCAGGTCCTTACCCAGCACGCCCATGTGGTCCAGCCCGATGCAGGTCAGGATGCACAGGTCCTTGTCCGTGATATTGGTGGCATCGGAAAAGCCGCCCAGCCCCACCTCCAGCACGGCCCAGGCCACACCCTCCCGCTGTAGAGCCAGGAAGCCCATGGCGGTGAGAAGATCGAAATAGGACAGGTCAATCCGCTCTTTCCGCTCCAGCCTTTCCGCGGCGTCCAGCACCGTACCGCCGGCTGCGTGAAACGCCTGTTTGGCAATGGGGCGGCCCCGGAGCATGATCCGCTCGCGAATATCCAGCAAATGAGGTGAGCAGTACACACCCACGCGCCGGCCCGCCCCCGCCAGCAGCCTCGCCACCATGGCGGCGGTCATGCCCTTGCCATTGGTGCCTGCAACGTGCACAACGCGAAACGCGCGCTCCGGGTGGCCGAGCACCTCCAGCAGCCGCAGGATCCCCGCCAGTTTTTCCTTGCCCCGGCTGCGCGCCACCGGCTCGTACCGTTCACGGGCGCGCAGCCGCTCCAGGAAGGCAAGATAATCGGTATGGCTTGCGGAGGCTGACATTAATCGTGGCGGGCCGTGGCGCGTGCTGGTCCCTGGAAGGGATTTTAGGTTTGACCAACGTATGATAACAAATTGACTGAATCCCGGGGTTCTGACCAGAATAATGGTAATCTGGAAATTATTCTTATTGGTGGCGGCTTCCTACCTTACAAGTAAGCAATGAATTTCAATCGCAGCGGCTGGTTCAAAAAATATATCGAGTTCCGCGCCGAAAATCCGTTGCCGGCAGCCCTCCCTTCCGCTGGAATCCGGGTGGTGGACGATCCCTCCGTTCACAATGACCTGGAGCAGGCGATCTACTATTTCCTTCAGCCGACAGGGCTGCTCTATGGCAGCCTGATGGACTCCCCTTTCCCTTCTGTGGAGTACCCGAAAGGCCGCTATTTCGACTCCCTGGACCGGGTGTTCATCGTATTTCTCGAATCCCTGTTTGCGTGTCTGGTGGCGGACCGCCATTTCCTGCTGGATGAACTGGTGGACGAGCAGGACCGCTTCACTTCGGGGCTGGGAGTGGCGATCAGCTATTTCCTCAAAAACCCGGCCTTGCTGGAGGAGCAACCCAGCTACTGGCTTAATTCCTCCTATTTTTCCCGCAATGGCCGCAAACAGATCAAACGCTTTGAGCGGGAGCTGTCGCGGCGCATCACCCGTGGATCGATTCTCATTTACCGGCCCGAGCTGTTCTACAACAGCTTCCTGTTTCTTGACTTGTATGGATGTCTGCTCTGGCAGCGCATAATCCTGGTCGAGTCCGACGCGTTGCAGGAGGAATTGCACACCCTCGAACGGCAGGAAACGGAGTGGCGGGAAGCGCTCATCAAGTTGCTTATCGCGGCGGGCATTTCCGATGGATCGATCCCGCCCATCGAGCGGAGGCTGATCATTCACTTTCTGAATTCCTCCAATCTGCCCCGCAAGAAGCGCAAGGAACTGGAGCGCCTGCTGGATGCCAAGCTGCCCATGGCCGAGGTGGAGCTTCCGGAAATGCCATGGATCATACGCCGTTTTTTTCTGGAAATGGTGCTGATGACGGTCATGGTGGACAAGGATTTTTCGGAAGGAGAGCAGGTGTTTGTGGCGAGATTGGTGGAAAAGCTGGGCCTATGGGAGGAGGAGATGACACAAAGCCTGGCGGTGCTGGAACTGTTCTTGATCGGCAACGAGGACAACTTCCACTATCTCAAATCCAACGCCCTGCTGACTGGAATGCAAAGGCGCTTTATGGAGCGCGCGGGACTGCTCGTGCGGAAGAATCTGGACAGCATTGTCAATGAAATCAAAGAGACCCAGGAGTTGTACCAACTGCTCATGAAGGCCACCAAAACGCCTCTGAATGCGGAGGAAAAAAAGAAAGTCCAGGAACAACTGTCGGATATCCTGAAAACAATTCCCGCCTTGGCCATTTTCGCGCTGCCCGGGGGCGGCATCATTCTGCCCGTGCTGCTCAAGCTGTTGCCCTTCAATCTGCTGCCCAGTTCCTTCGAGGACTGAGCGTTCCGGCCGGCCCGGAGCGCCACGCCGCTCCGCCCTTAGCGGACAGCGGGTGAGTCCGGCTCGAACAGCGCCCTGCCAGCGCGCCGGTATTGCGAGATTCTGCGCTGCCCTTGCGGCGAGATCAGCCATTCGATCAACCGCACGGCCTCCCGGTGGCGCACGTGGGGATGGCGCTTTGGATTGACGGCCATGGCCGAGTAGGTGTTTCGCAAGGAAGGCTCCCGCTTTGATAGCGTCTTCAATTCCAATTGGGAGCCAAAGGCCAGAAACGTCGCCTCGTCGGACAAGAGATAGCCAAGGCGCTCATTGGCGATGATTAGTGTGCGGCCCATGCCTTGCCCAACTTCCTGATACCAGGATCCCTCCGGCTCGATCCCCGCCGCCTCCCACAACTCCATTTCCTTGGAGTGGGTACCGGAATTGTCCCCCCGGGAAATAAAGTTTGCGCCCGCCGCGGCGATTTGGCGCAACGCGGCGAGAATACCGTCCGCGCCGGCCGCGCGGGCGGGATCGGCGGGTGGCCCCAGCAGCACAAAGTAATTGTGCATGAGCGTGCGCCGCATCACGAACGCACCTTTCTTCACCCAGGCCAGTTCCGCCCGTGGCGCATGCACCATCACCAGGTCCACATCCCCCGTAGCGCCCATGCGCAGGGCCTTGCCCGTTCCCACGGCGATGACATGCACACGAAGGCCGGAACTCTGCTCGAAGGGCGGCAGGAGGTAATCCAACAAGCCGGAGTTCTGCGTGCTGGTGGTTGTTGCCATGCGCAGCACCTCCGGGCCGGCTTGCGCGGCCGAGGCAAAACCACAGGCCAGCATTGTCACGATAGCGACGGAAAGCGTGCGGCGTAGCAAAGAAATGAGCATAATATTCTCGTTTTCGGTTTTGATATCGGCCGGGGTGAATTGGGGTTGAGGCCGAACATGATTCCTTGTTATTTGTCCCTGAGCCGAGCTAAGGAGGGAAGCCCCGTGTGGCGGCACCTTGCAAGCCAATGAACTCACGCTCCCGGTGTCAATTCTGGCAGAATGGATGGACAAAAGGGACAGCTTGCCGCGGCGTAATGCGGCTGCCCGCGCGCCCTGCTACCGTGCGCGGATTCAGATGATCGAGCCATGCAGGAAAAAAAATATCCCCTTGAGGATTTGAGCTTCTTCAAGTTTCCCGCACTCACGACGGAAGTTGTGCAGAATATCGTGCTGCTGTTCGTCCTGATCGCCGTGACGGTCATTCTGACATTGATTGCGCAGCGCTTTGTGAACCGGTGGCAGTCCAGCAATTCTCACAGAAAATTCCTGCAGAAAAAGTCCCATGGTGAAGGCATGAGCCGCAAGCAAAAGGATTTGCTGGAGCGGCTGCTGCGCGCATCCAAGGCCAGCTCCTCGGAAATGCTCCTGGCCGACGCGGAGGCCTACGAGGAAGCCGTGGCGCGGATCCTCCCCACCGCCAACGAGGAGGAAGCCGACGAACTGGGTGCGCTGCGCCGTGTTTTTCACCTCAATGTGATGAATTCAAATCTGCAATTCGTGTCCACCCGTCAACTGCTGCCCGATCTGCCCCTGAGACTGATCACCACCGTGGGCGGGGAGCGCCTCGATCTGTACTGTTCGCTGCTGGACTTAGACGAGCAGTACCTCTATTTCGATCTTAATTACGGCGAGGAAGTATTCGGAATGTTGGAGAGCAACCCGGACGTGCTGTTGATTCATTGGCATGAGGAACGCGGGGAAACCGGATTCAAGCTTCAACTGGAAAAAGTGACCGTCGGGGAAGGCACGCCAATATTCCGGGTGGCCCATACCTTCCGGGATGCAGAAGTGGGGCAGCGCACAGACTTCCGGCTTTCCCTGGACCTGGCGCTGCACTATTCCTACTTTCAGCGGGAGTCCCTGCGCCGCGTCCGCTTGGCCAAGGGCGGGCAGGCCGCGGGACAGAGTGGCGAGGGCAGGCTGGTCGATTTGAGCTTTGGCGGCGCGGCCTTTCTTGCCCAGTCGCCTCTCGCGCCCAACGGTTTTGCCCAGTTGAAATTTGAAATTCGCAAGCGGCCGGCGCGGATAATGCTGGAAGTGCTATCCAGCTTGCGCTATTCCAACGGAACGGCGTTGGTGAGAGGCAGGCTGCGCGGCACACAGGAAGAGAGCCGCACCTTGCTGAACAATTTCCTCTCCTACGAACAGATCAAACGGCTTCGCGAAAAGGGGGCATTCCGCTTCAAGCCGGAAACCTGACATCGGCCGCTTTTGGCGGACGGGAAGAAGGAGGTGAGCGTTCCATGACGGTACAGGCATTCGGCGTGTACGATATGCTGCAAAGATCGGCCATCGCGTATGGCGGCAGGCCGGCCATCATTTTTGAAGGGGGAAGCAGCACATTCAGAGAATTCCTGGCACGGGTGGACGCCCTGGCCACCGGCTTGGCGGGCCATGCCCTGGGCAAGGGAGAGCGGGTTTGCATCCTGGCCCAGAACCATCCGGCCTACCTGGAACTCTACGGCGCATGCGCCAAGCTGGGCCTGCTGGCCTATCCCATCAACTGGCGGCTCACGGCGCAGGAAATCGAGCGCATCGTGGAGCGCGCGGCGCCGCGCATGATGGTAGTGGATGAGGCTTCGCTCAATCTGGTGGCGGACTGGCCGGAAAGCAAGAAAAGTATCCCCTTCTGGTATCAGATCGGCTCCACCCCCGGAGAAGGCTTTACGCCCCTGGACAACCTGTACATCGGCGCCGGCCAAGGGGAAGCGCCGCGGGTGGAGGACGGCGACCCTTTCCTGGTCATCTCTACGGCCGCGGTGGACATAATCCCCAGGGGGGCGGTGCTCACCCATGGCAATATCATGGCTTCCAACCTGCAAAGCATCGCCGCTCTGGGCCTTGACGAGCGGGACTGCAACCTGCTGGCCCTGCCGCTGTTCCATATCGCGGCCCTGGGCAACGCTCTGGCGGTGATGCATGCCGGCGGCGCCAACGTGCTGCTGACACGCTTCGACCCCGCGGAGGCCGTGAAGCTGATCGATGCCCACAATGTGACCCTGGTTTCCAGCTTTCCGCCGGTGCTGGCGGGGCTGCTGGATGCGGCCCAGCAAGCCGGCAGCAAGTTGGCCAGCCTGAAGCACGTCTCGGGACTGGAAGGGCCGGAGGTGATCGGGCGCCTGGAGTCGGAAACTTCCGCGCGCTTCTGGATCGGATTCGGACAATCGGAAACCTCGGGTTTCGTAACATTGCAGCCGGCTTCGCAGAAGCCCGGCGCGGCGGGCAGGCCGGCACATCTTTCCCAAATCAAGCTGGTGGACGGCGAAGGAGGCGAGGTGCCCGTGGGCACGGAGGGAGAGATCCTGGTGCGCGGTCCGGTGGTGATGCGCGAGTATTTCGCCCAGCCGGATGTGACCGAACAGACCTTCCGCGGGGGCTGGCACCATACGGGCGACCTGGGCAGGTTCGATGAGGAGGGATACCTGTTTTATGCCGGTCGCAAGCCAGAGAAGGAGTTGATCAAACCCGGTGGGGAAAACGTCTATCCGGCGGAAGTGGAGACGGTTATCATGGAAATGGAAGCCGTCAGCGGCGTGTGCGTTTTCGGGGTGCCAGACGAGCAATGGGGGGAGGCCATCAAGGCCGTGGTGGAGGCCCAGGGACCCAGCGAACAGGAAGTGATCGACCATGTGGGCAGCCGCATTGCCCGCTACAAGCGGCCCAAATGGGTCACATTTACCGAGCAACTGCCCAGGACCGCGGATGGCGAGGTAGACCGACCCGCAGTAAAGAAAAAATGGGGCGAGGCGGGATAATGGAAAAGGGCGCACCTGGACTGATGCCCGCGGCCTCACCATCGCTCAGGACGGGCAAGACAGCCACCTGGGTTGGCTTCCCCAGGCACACGGAAACAGATGGCGGAACAACAGAAC
>JAPUIH010000040.1 GCA_027297205.1 SAR324 cluster bacterium
ACCGACTCCCACACCACCATGGTCAACGGGCTGGGCGTACTGGGCTGGGGCGTGGGGGGCATCGAGGCGGAGGCCGCGATGCTGGGCCAGCCTTACTACATGCTGGCGCCGGAAGTGGTGGGTATGCGCCTGGAAGGCCAACTGAAAAGCGGCGTGCTGGCCACCGACCTGGTTCTGCATGTGACCCAGCTGCTGCGCGAGCACGGTGTGGTGGGTAAGTTCGTCGAGTTCTTCGGGGAGGGCTTGCAGAGCCTGACCGTACCGGACCGCACTACCCTGGCCAATATGGCGCCCGAGTATGGCGCCACCATGGGCTTTTTCCCCGTGGATGACAAAACCCTGGACTATCTGCGCCTGACCGGGCGCGAGGAAGGTCAGGTAGACTTGGTGGAACGCTATCTGAAAGAACAGGGGCTGTTCCTGACCGCCGAAGCGGAAGCACCTCAATACAACTCCCTGGTCACCCTGAATATGGACGAGGTGGAAGCCAACCTGGCCGGGCCAAAGCGGCCCCAGGACCGCCTGCCGCTGCGTGAGGCCAAACAGGGATTTCAGCACAGCCTCTCCGCCCCGGTGGGCGAGCGGGGATATGCCCTCTCCGAAGCGGAAATGGCGAAAACCATCACCATCGACACCGCCGACGGTGCCCGGGAACTGGGCCACGGAGCGGTGGTAATAGCCTCCATCACCAGTTGCACCAACACCTCCAACCCGGCGGTAATGATTGGCGCCGGACTGGTGGCCCGTAACGCGGTGGCCAAGGGCCTGAAGGTGCAACCTCATGTCAAGACCAGCCTCGCGCCGGGCTCGCGGGTGGTGGGTGATTACCTGGAGAAAGCCGGACTGATGTCCTTCCTGGAGCAGTTGGGTTTTGAAATCGTCGGTTTTGGCTGCACCACCTGCATCGGCAACAGCGGTCCCATCCCAGAGCCCGTGGCCGGCGCGGTCAGGGAGGGCGATCTGGTGGCTGCGGCGGTACTAAGCGGAAACCGCAACTTCGAGGGGCGCATCAACCCACTGGTCAAGGCCAACTTCCTGGCCTCGCCGCCCCTGGTGGTGGCCTATGCCCTGGCCGGCACGATGGACATCGATCTTACAACCGAGCCTCTGGGAGTGGGATCAGACGGGCAGCCGGTGTATCTGAAAGATATCTGGCCCAGCAGCGATGAAATCTACAGGGAAATAGAAAAAGCCCTCAGCCCGGACATGTTCCGGACTCGCTACGGCAATGTGCGGGAGGGCAATCCCGACTGGAACAAAATTTCCGTGGACAGTTCGGAGCTTTATCCCTGGGATGAAACTTCCACCTACATCCACGAGCCTCCTTATTTTGACGATTTCGGCATGGAGCCTGACCCGGTGGGCGATATCGGGGGTCTGCGGGTGCTGGTCCTGCTGGGCGACTCAGTAACCACGGATCATATTTCGCCGGCCGGCACCATCCTGGCCGACAGCCCGGCGGGCAATTACCTGCTGGGGCGGGACGTTTCCCAGTCCCAGTTCAACACCTTCGGGGCGCGGCGCGGAAACGATGAGGTAATGACCCGTGGCACATTCGGCAATCTGCGCATCAAGAACTTGCTGCTGGACAATGTGGAGGGCGGTTTTACGCGCCACCTGCCCAGCGGCGAACAGATGAGCATCTACGAGGCCGCCCAGCGTTACAAAGAAGAAGGTGTGCCGTTGCTGGTGATCGGCGGCAAGGAATACGGCACGGGATCCTCCCGCGATTGGGCGGCCAAGGGCACCATGCTGCTGGGGGTGAAAGCGGTGCTGGTGCAAAGCTTCGAGCGCATTCACCGCAGCAACCTGGTGGGGATGGGCGTGCTGCCCCTGCAGTTCAAGGAGGGGGACAGCCCCACCACCCTGAAGCTGACCGGCACGGAGACCTACGGGCTGGAAGGCATCACGGCAGACATGGCGCCGGGGGCGGAGATCACCGTCAAGGCAACGCGGGAGGATGGCTCCACCACCACCTTTGCCGTGATCTCCCGCATCGATACCCAAGTGGAAATCGGCTATTACAGGAACGGCGGCATTCTCCAGACAGTGCTGCGGCAGTTGCTGGCCGCCTGAGCGCCGGCGCCGCAGGTGGAGCCCGCGCATAGCCGGGGCCGCAACAGAGGGCGAAAGGGATGGCAGCCGAGTCTGACGCTTTGATGGACAACGCGGCGCCGGGGGAAGACGCCTCCGAGTCCGGCGGGGATGGCTTCGACAAACTGCTGGAAGAGCGTTTCGGGCCCACCCACCGCAATGAAATGGCCGTCGAGATCGCCCGCCATGACCAGGGCCGGGCACCCGAGAGCTTCGATGCGGAGCATGTGCGGCGCAAACTGCGCTTTCACGGCAGTGTCCCGGAGCGTGTGAGGGCGGTGCTGAAGGAATGGCTGCCCGGCGTGCTGGCCTTTGCCGCGCAATCCGGCCTGCGGTTGCGCGACCTGAACCATGAGATTCACTTTTACGACCGCCCGTCCTATGAGGCGGCAACGGGCCCCATTCCCAAGGGTGTCAAGCTGCCGGCCTCATCACAGCATTTCAAT
>JAPUIH010000400.1 GCA_027297205.1 SAR324 cluster bacterium
GCATAGGTGAGAGGCTCCGCCGCGCTCACCGCGAATCCCAGCCGCAGCCCCGGAAAGCCGTACTTCTTGGAAAAGCTGTCCACGAATACCGTGCGTTCAGGGTCGAATCCGCCTAGGGCGCGCCCCACCGCGGGGCCGTCCGCATAGGGCGCATAGACCATATCCACCAGCAGCACACAGTCGTAAGTGGCCGCGACGAGGTCGATGCGCGCCACCTGCTGCGCCGTCAGGCCATAGCCCATCGGGTTGTGCGGGACATTGATCAAAATCACTCCCACCGCATCGTTGCAGTAGGTCTCCACACCGCGGGTGAACTGCTCGCCGTCATAGGCCAGGAAGGCCTGGAATCCCGCATGGGCGGCGACGGTGGCGGAAAAATAGGGGTAGCTCGGCGCGGCCAGCAGCACGTACTGCTTTTTACTTTCCATACTGCCCAAGGGTGAGGTAAAGGCGCGCACGGCCACGCTCATGGCATTCTGGCCTCCATCCATGGAAACCACCACGTCCTGATGAAAGCGCCGCTTGCCGATCCACCCGTTGAGGGATTGTGCGATCAGACGGTTGGTTTCCTGTTCCCCCATGGTGCCCGAATACTGCATGGCCAGCCGGGACAGCTCGCCCGATCCAATGAAGCGCTGGTAGACCTCGAACAGGTCTTCATCCAGATCGATATTGCCCACCTCCCCGATACCCAGGTTGTACACGCTGCTGGCCAGGGGGGTGATCACGTAGCCCCCATAGAAGCGCTCCAGGCTGAGGGTCTCCATGTAGTTGCGCACGGTGGGATTGACCAGCCGGCTGGCCTTGCTGAAATCGCTCTTCTTACCGGACATGCCTGGTCTTCTTGCTCTGGCGCTGGTAGGCGGACAGGAACTCCTCCTTGAACTGTAGAAAACGGGCCTCGGAGATGGCCTGGCGGATATTCTCCATCAAGGTCAGGTAAAAATGCATATTGTGGATGCTGGCCAGGGTCTGGCCCAGGATTTCCCCCGCCTGAAAGAGATGGTGCAGGTAGGCGCGGGTATAATGGGCGCAGGTATAGCAGCCGCAACTGGTATCCGGCGGAAAGCGGTCCTTGCGATACTCCGCGTTGCTCACCCGCAGCCGCCCCACCTGGGTGAACAGCATGCCCGAGCGGGCGTACTTGGTCGGAATTACGCAATCGCTCATGTCCATCCCCGCTTCCACGGCCGCCAGGATATCCTCCGGCAGCCCCACCCCCATCAGGTAGCGCGGGCGGTCCGCCGGCAGATAGGGCACCGTGTAGGAGAGCACCTCGCGCATCACCTCCAGCCCCTCCCCTACGCTCAAGCCCCCCACGGCGATTCCCGGCAAATCCAGATCGGCGATGGCCTCCGCGCAGGCGCGGCGCAGATCGGGGTAGGTGCTGCCCTGCACGATCCCGAACAGCGCCTGGTCTTTCCGGCCATGGGCGCGCTTGCAGCGTTCCGCCCAGCGGATGGTGCGCTCCATGGCTTCCTTGGCATACTCGTGGGGCGTGGGATAGGCCACGCACTCGTCGAAGGCCATCACGATATCCGCGCCCAGCTTTTCCTGGATGGCGATCGTGCTTTCCGGCGTAAGCAGCAGCGGCTGCCCTTGCTTGCGGGTGCGGAAGCGCACTCCTTCTTCGCTGATTTCCCGCTCAGGCAGGGAAAATACCTGGTATCCACCGCTGTCGGTGATGATCAGGTGCGGCCAGTTCATGAATTTGTGCAGCCCGCCCAGGGCTGCGATCACGTCCTCCCCCGGCTTGAGATGGAGATGATAGGTATTGGCCAGCAGGATCCGCGCTCCCTTTTCAGCCACCCAGTCCGGCAGCATGGCCTTCACGGTGCCCTGGGTGGCCACGGGCATGAACGCCGGCGTGGGCACCTCCCCCTTGGGTGTGGAGATCACCCCCAGACGCGCGCCGCAGGCGGGGTCCGTGGCTAGCAGCTTGAATTGAATGGGCATGGAATGCGGGGCTGCTGCGTTCAAGTTGTCCCGGACGGCGGATCATCCTCGGGCGCCTCGCCGGGGGGCCCTGCCTCGGGAGGGGCATCGCCGGAAAGGTTAAAGTGCCGGGCCGGATCGTGCAGCGCCTCGGGAATGAGCAGCCCCAGCGCATCCACCTGAGCCACCGGCAAGCGCTGCAAAGTCTGCTCGTCGAAAGGGTAGGGCTCGGGCCGCGCGCCGGCGATCAGGCCCAGCCGCTCCTGGTACTCTTCAAAGAAGGCGCGTTGGGATTCCACCATTTCCGCAGCGGCCTTGAGCCGCTCCAGATTGAGAGCGGCCAGGGTATACTCGGCGCGCACGTCGATGTCCAGCACGGCCTCTTCCACCTGGGCGCCGCAGACGTTATGAGTCCTGCCGCCGGCCACCAGCAATTCCGTGTACTGGTAGGTATCGCAACTGGGGCAGTGCAGCCATACCAGCTTGCCGGGCAGTGGCTTGCCGGGCAGTGGCTTGCCGGGCAGTGGCTTGCCGGGCGATGGCTTGCCGGGCGATGGCTCTCCAGCCTCGTCCCCGCCCGGCCGCGCCGGCTGACCTCGGCCGGCCTCCTGCTCCGCTTGCGCTTCCTGCTCCGCTTGCGCCTTTTGGCGCCGGCGCACTTCCAGGGAGATTACTTTATCGTCGTCCGTCATTTTTCCTTTTCCAATATTTCTATTGCTTGTCGATTTCGGCAATTACCTCTGCAATCCTCACAGCCGTCAAAATCAGTTCTTTGGCTTTAGCGTGGCTGAAATCCCTGTCTATCCGATAATCCGCCTCTACCCTCAATGCTCTACCGTTTTCCAAAAAATTGCCCAGGGCGCGGATACTTTCATCTTTTGATTTTGATAACCGTCCAACCGGATGATTTTTCAGCCTGGCAATGAGCCTCTCGTGCGACCCACCTCTTCGGCGGGAGTCTTGCGGCAAAGAATCGGCCACGAGCTTGCAGGCATGGAACGCGCAATAATAAGCACCGGTTGGCGGCGGTGCGGTAATTGATTTCCTTGGCTTCGCCCAACAGCTGCTGAGCCATTTCCAACAGATCGAGCGGAGATACCGCCATCAAGACACCACGAAGGTGAATGTCGCAACCACGGAATCCGTGACATAGGGGGGTATATCAGATACTGCCAATTCCCCCGCCGCCTTAAAGTTCAATTCCACGGCCTCTGCCGGAGATACATTTACTTCAACAAAAAAATTCAGCCAAGCGGACTCCTCATCCTCAAAAGTATCCGCTATTGTTCGGGCCGGATAGACCTTCTGCTTATGCAATACCGACATTTTCAGCTGCAAGAGTCTTTCTACGTCATCGTCACTCACGCCGCATTCATCAAGCAGTTCACTGGCCCTAAGGATTAGTTTCCTGCTTTCGTTGGCTTTTTCGTGCTTAATCCGCCTCAAATTACGAAGCCATTTTTTCGCTTCCCGGATGCGTCCCGAGAACAGGCACATTTCAATAAGGTCATTAAGGGTGGGCAAATGCGTATGATCGGCCAGCAGCGCCCTTTGCGCATGTTCCCTAGCTTCGGTATAAAAGCCCAAATGTTTGAGCGAATTGGCGTAGTTGATATTCGCGTCAGGGTATTTGGGACGAATTTTCAATGCCTTGGAATGGTTTTCCCGCATTCCCTCTACGTCTTGCTCCTTGGAGGCCAATCCTCCCAATAATATGTATGCGGAAAACGCATCCGAAGACCGCAGGGATTCCACATCCTTTTTAAATTTGCGGAGCGTAAGCTCGTCCCTTTCCCTTTGAAGCAACAGGGCATTCAACTGCTCGATCAGTTCGGGAAGCCTTGCGCTTGGGCTTAATCGGCATATTTCTGCCCCTCCGTGCTTGCTACGGGCCGGAAAAAATTAATGAACCGTGACGTTTGGCCGATTATAGCATTCCCCGCGGCCACGGAGAATCCCCCTTCTCTTCCCGCCATGATTGATTTTCCGCGTGCAGTCAGATAGTTTTTACTGGTCCCTTCGGGCTCTTGTGGAGTCTGAGGGAAGGTGCGGAAGGAATCGCACAGGCGGGGTAGTTTCCCTGCCGCCGGGCGTGAGGGCCTCAGTTAAGGGATTAACAGCCGATGGCGAACCTCGTCAGACTCGATGCGCATCAGGTCGAGTTTCCCCACCACAACCTCAGCTACTCCATTACGCCACCACCGGGCAATTTACAAGAAGGCCTGGAGGCTTACGGTGTGCTCCGGGAAGACCTTACCCTGCAATCGGTCTCCCTCTCCCAGCGCCGTGAAGTGACCCGCTTTCTTCAGCAGCTGGGTACCACTCTCTTCCGCATACTGTTTCCGGATGACAGCTATCAGCGCCTGGGCAGCCAGGGACCGCTGCTGCTCGAATTGACCCGCGAGCTGCAGGACTATCCCTGGGAACTGCTCAACGACGGCACTCATTGGCTGGCCCTGAGCCGCGGGGTGCTGCGCTATGTGGCCCCGCCGGAGCCGCCGGAGCCGGGCGGGTGCATTTCCATGGACGCCCTGCGCGTGGCCGCCCTTTCCGCCGATCCCCTGGCCATTGCGGGAGACAGCCTGGTGGCGGCGCACCATGAGCGGCTCGGCTCGCGCTTTATCTCATCGGTGGGCATGCTGCTCGATCCACCTGATACGGAGCGGCCGGACTGGCTGTACCGGGCCGTGGAGCATGCCACCTCTCAGTCACTTGCCGGCACCCTGAGCTTCTCGCCGGGGCTGCTTTACTACTCGGGATTTTCCGGGCAGGAAGGCTGGTACCTGGAAACCGACGACCAGCGTCCGCATCGGGTGAGCCAGGGCTGGCTGGCCGAGCGGCTGGGGGCGGCCGCCAAGGAGGGACTGCGGGTGCTCGTGCTCAACGACTCCCTGGGTCTGCTGGACTCCCCCGCCGCCGCGGCGCAAACCCAGGCTTTCTTCCGGGCCGGTTTGCCCGCCCTGGTGCGCATCGAGGGCCGCCAGGCGCGGCTGCGGGAGCAGGACTACCTGCGCAGCCTGGTGCACGCCCTGAGCGAGGGAACACCGCTGGTGGCCGGACACCTGAGCGCCGTGCGGCGGCTCTACCGGCGCTTCGAGGAAAGCTGGGACTGGAGTTTCCCGCGGCTCTACCACCGGGCCTTGCCTCTGGAAGGGGAGCCGCCCATTCGCCACGAACTGCCGGATGCCCGCTCCACCTCAACCGGTTCCGACGGCGCCACCTCCCGATCGGAAGAGGATCGGCGCTTTGCGCTCACGCCCCCGCCTCCCCCGTTTCAGGCGCGGCGAAGGTTCTTTGGAAGGCAGCGTGAACTATCACAACTGGCCACTGCCCTCCTGCCGGACCCCGCCGCGCCCTCTCCCGTGGTTTCCCTGAGCGGCGCCCCAGGGAGCGGCAAAACTTCCATTGCGTTGGAAATCGCGCGCCGGGTGCATCACCATTTCATGCAGGTGGTTTACTTTCATCAGCGGGACACCCTGCCCAGCGTTCCGGAGTTGACCGGCCCCTCACCCTGCGAGCCGCCCGAACCCACGCCGGAGGAAAAGCTGCTTTTCGGCCTGGCCCGCCAGCTGGGCCTGCACAATCTTACCGCCACCCCGGATGCCCCCTTGGCCGAGGTGCTGGCCGGCCAACTTTCCCTGGGAGCGCCACGGCTGGTAATCGTGGACGGGCTGGAGCGGCACCCGGGCTATTACGGATTCTGCCGGGCGCTGGAGAAATTCCCCCGCGCCTGCCGGGTGCTGCTGGTGAGCGTGGAGAAGCCACCATTGCTGGCCGGCCCGCACTTCGATCTGGACGCCTTGGGGGCGGGAGAACTGGCCAAGGTCTTTCACGAATCCCTGGTGGAGCGGATTGCCGGCTCGCCCCACAAGGATGGCCTGATGCGCGCCTGTGGCCGGGACCTGCTGGCCGCGCGCATGCTGTGGCGGCTGGAGGCCTGGCCCCCCACCGAACAACTGGAGCCGGCCCTGGCGCAGGCAGTGGCTCTGGAAGCGCAACCCGCGCCGGGAGACGCCGGACAGTTGCTGGAACTGCTGCTGCAGGCGGTACTGGCCGAGCTGAGCCGGGACGCCTTGAACGTGCTGCAGGCCATGTGCGTGTTCACCTACCTGGTGCATCTGGAAGTATTGAGCAACTTGACCGAATTGGACGGCCGGCGGCTCAACCACGCCCTAGCCGAGTTGCAATGGATGGGACTGGTGGACGCCTTCGACTGCGACCGTTATTTCGCCCTGCAGTTGCGCTTGCAGGCTCCGCTGGGCCGGCATCTGGTGACCCCTGCGGCCTACCGGCGCCTGCGGCCCCTGCTTTCCGGGAGTTGCCAGTCCTACCTGGCCGCGCTGCAAGCCGGGGAAGCGCAAGGGGCACTGCCACCCGCCGGAATGAACCACAGCGCCGTGGCCTGGAACGAGCCGGATAGCCTTGCAGCGCAGCCGGCCCAGACCCGCCGCATGTACCGCATTGGGGTGGAGCGCATCAATATTGCGGAACTGGCGCTGATCCTGGCCGAGGAGGAGGATTGGCGGACTTTGCAGCGGCTGGTGGCTTCCGCGGCATTCCTGCAGCATCAGCCGGGATTGGAAGACATGGGCGCGTTGCTCAACCGCCTGCTGCTGGCCGCCGGCCTGGCGTTGCAGGACGGCAACCTGCAGGCCACCGCCCTGCTCGGACTGGCACGGCCCATGCTGGCCGCCCAGCGCACCCTGGAAGCCCAACCGCTGCTGGAGCAGGCCCTGCGCCTGCTGGGGGACAATCCGGGCTGGGAACAATTGGCGGAGACCTATCTCCTGCTGAGCCGCTGCTACGAAGCCTCGCAACGCATGGAGGCGGCCATCAACATGCTCTATGCCGCCGAGGAACTGGCCCGGCAGCTGGGAAATGCGGACCGCCTCGTACAGGCGGTGATTGCGCTGGTGCGCATCTGGCGCGCCGAAGGAGAGGACGATGGTGATAGCGAGGCGTTTCTCAATCAGACCATCAACCATCTGGAACGCGGTGGGGAAGTTCTGGCCGCCGCGCGCGTGGAACTGCTGCTGGGCGAAACCCGCTCCCTGACCGGACGCTCCGTGGACGCCCAGCGCACCTTTCATCGCGTGCTCCAGGTATTCCGCGAAGCCGAGCAGCCCCAGCAGACCTACGAGGCCATGCTCCGGCTGGCCGAGGCGTACCTGCTGGAAGACCTGCCGGACGACGCCCTGGACGCCCTCGTGCAGGCCCGGGAGACTACCGGCGCCAGGAAACAGCCTGCCCTGGAAAACCGCGCCTTGACCCGTATCTGCGGAAGCTTCGAACGCGCCGGGAGATTCCAGGAGGCCCTAAACGGCTATCTGTTGCTAAAGACGATCCATGAAGAACTGGGTGACCGTGACGGCCTGCGCGGCGTGCTGGACACAATCGGTGGGCTGTATTTTCAGTTGGGCGAACAGGAAAACTCCACCCGCTTCTATCAGGAAAGCCTCCTGCTCAGGGAGACGGTCCCTCAAACCTGATCCTTCAACCGCGGGAGCGAATTTAACGGGGCCTGAATATTGCGTCGCTCACGCAATCGTGGAATCCCAGCGGATGAACCCTGCCAGAAACTACGAAAAGAACACAAAGGCAAAGCGGTAAGCAATAAAAATGTCACCTTCCCCTTTCCGCGGCCCAAATAGCACAGTCTTGAAGGAGAACTCCTCCGCGGAGGTGATGAAGCCCGTTTCGTGGCGGCTGTTCCGGCGGTTCATGTAAACCAGCCCCAGACTGACCCCGGTGAGAATAATCCACAAAAACCAGGAATCGGCGAGAAATTCCATTGGATTACTTTTTGACACGTGAACTTGCCTTGGCGGGAGCCTTCGGTGTGCCGCTAATCGGGTCAAGCAGCTTCTCGATCTTCACGCTGTTGCCCTGTTTCATAAACACGCCCGAATCCTTGGCCTGAAACATACACTGATTTACTTTCAAATAGGGATAGACCGTTTCGATGCGCTCGCGCGCCTGGTCGGGAAGGCTTTCAAATTCGATCCATTTGCTCGGATCCATACTCATGCAGAACACTCCTCAATAGGTATCGCCAAGGCCCCCACAATGGCCCTGGAAATGCTGCCGCGGTGCGTGACCGCGGGTTAGACCCGGCAGGCAGCGGAGCAAGCTCCGTCCAGCCCGACCGGCAATCGGCCGCCGTGGCCGCGCGCCGTTTCAACGATTCTTCCTTCATCTCGCAGCGGGTTCCAGCCGGCAGGCAATCCCGGCCAAGTCCCGTTCCGCCAGCCCACATGGACGGCAGAATCGAGCAAACTCCTAGGGGAATTCATCAGACGGCGCGAAGACACCGCGCAAGAACAATTTTACCGAAGCCCCCAAGCGACGGCAAGGAAAACCGGCAACTCCCACGAGTCCGGGCTGACACATCACCAGGGCGAACCCCGCCCCATCATTTGTGCTCTAAAAAATCTAATGGGATTGAGGGGTGCTGCCGGATATTTTGAAGAAGGCAGGAGCGTCTTTGCAAGGAGGACAAGCCGGGGACGCGCAAGCGGGTATGGAAGTCCGATGAGTTGTAGGTTCGGTTTGCCACACCTCTCAAGCCCACCCCCTTAAGGCCAAATCAGGACACTACCCGAGGCCCATAGGGTTTGCCCTGTTTGGGAAAACATGCTTTTCTATGAAGTTGTTGCGAAGAGCATGCCCAAGTGGCGGAACTGGCAGACGCGCATGATTCAGGTTCATGTGGTGGAAACACCGTGGAAGTTCGAGTCTTCTCTTGGGCACTAAACAATATCAGCGACTTAGGAAACAAAATCTAGCCTTCCCCAAGCCTGATTTGCCTAAATGGGACACTGGTGGGACAATAGACCCTAGTTTTCCACCACCAAAGAGGCAAAATGGCTACCATCTCGAAAAGAACAAGCCTGGAAGGGAAGGTTTCCTATCAGGCTAAAATCCGTCTTCAGGGTCACCCCACCCAATCGGCTACATTCTCCCGCCTAACCGATGCCAAATTATGGACTCAGCAGATTGAGTCGGCGATTCGTGAAGGACGTTATTTCAAGACCCGCGAAGCCCTGAAGCATTCACTTGCCGAACTCTTGGATCGGTATGTCAGGGAAATCCTTCCCAGGAAATCTCCCAGGGACACAAATCAACGCAAGCAGATTCAGTGGTGGAAGGCCCGTCTGGGCAACTTGCC
>JAPUIH010000041.1 GCA_027297205.1 SAR324 cluster bacterium
ACTGATGCAGGTGCGTCGGAAGTCGATCGAAGAATAGGGAACGGGTGTCGGCGTAGTATTTGAACGTGAGGTTCATCAACGCCGCGAATTCCTTGATCACCGGCTCGCCGGTATGGAAATTCGCCTTTAACTGCTTTGGAATCACCGCATTACATCCTTTTAATTTGGCGATCGCGGTAGGTCTGTCAGGAGCGCTTGCTCCCTATCAACTCCCAGCCCGGGAAGAAGAATCCTATCTCCTCCCTTGCGGTTTCAGGGGCATCGGAGCCATGAACCGTGTTGGCTTCCAGGCTTTCGGCGAAGTCTTTGCGGATGGTGCCCTCGGCGGCATCTTGAGGGTTGGTGGCGCCCATCAATTCACGGTTCTTGCTGATTGCATTATACCCATCGAGCACGGACACCACAATAGGCCCTGAAGACATATAATCGGTCAGGCTGGCAAAGAATGGGCGCTCCCTGTGCACCGCGTAAAAGCCTTCGGCCTGGGATTTGCTGAGACTGGTCATTTTCATCGCGGTCAGGATGAGACCGTTTTCCTCAAACCGCTTCAGGATGGCGCCAATCAGATTTCTGCGTACGCCGTCAGGTTTGATGATAGATAAGGTTTGTTCCGATTCCATGGGGAAAAGCCGTGTAGCCGTAGTGTTTACCGGTGCGGCCGCACCGGTACGATCGTAAATGATCATCCCCGCGCGCTATGGGGTAATGCGTGAGTGTTCCCAGAGACGCTCAGTGCGCATTGCGCTGCTTGAGGAAATCTATGGCGAACCGTGCCGCAAGATCGTAACCCTGGATGCCCAGGCCCACCAGCGAACCAATAGCCAGGGCAGCGAGGAACGAATGATGCCGAAAGGATTCCCGTTTGTAAACGTTGGAGATGTGAATCTCTAAAAATGGCAACTGCAGGGCCGCCAGCGCGTCCCGCAGGGCGATGCTCGTGTGGGTTAATGCACCGGCATTAATCAGGAGAAAGTCCGCGGCGCGGTTTTCCTGCAGCCAGTCGATCATCAGGCCTTCGGAGTTTGACTGGAAACTGCCGCAGGCATGTCCCGCTCCTTCGAGGAGCTCTCTTACGCTGGTTTCGATATCCTGCAGGCGGGTAAGACCGTAGATGTCTGGCTCCCGTTCCCCTAGCAGATTGAGGTTAGGGCCGTTTAACAGCAGAACCTTGGCCATGGAATTAAAGGTTGAAGTCGAGGGTGGGCAGTGAGCTTTCCTGTTCCTTGGGCTCGTAGACAAACGAAGTGCCACAGCCGCAGGAGCCCTTTGCGGCAGGATTGGTGAATTTGAGTCCGCGGTCGATCAGGCTGTAACTCCAGTCGACTTCCGTGCCGTCGATATAGAGGTGACTTTTCTTGTCCACCAGTACTTTCAGTCCCTGGGACTCGAACTGCAAATCAAATTTTCCCATGTTCGCGTCGAATTCGAATGTATAGGTGAATCCGGAGCAGCCGCCGGCCTTGATGCCGATTCGGATCGGCACCTCATCTCCAAGCCCTTCTCCCGATTTGACTTTCCGGATTTCTTTCGCTGCCGCTTCGGTCAATTTGATCATGCCAGAAGGCCCTTCAATATGGAAAGTGATGATGCCATTCGCGATTGTTACGATCTTTCAAACCACTATTTACGTTAAATTGTATTATGGATTGATTGCCGCGTCAACGCGGCGGCCCGAGTAACTTCAGTTGAAAGTCCAGGTGCCGCGCCCAGCATGGGCACTGGGAAAGGTGTTTCCGCCGCCCTGCCTCACCGCCCGCTAATCCCTTGCCCGCCACATTTTTTCGGACTAGGGTTATAAGAGACGAGGCCATGCAGGTAAGCGGCCTCCACGCCCCATCGAGGGACACTACACCAAGAGATCAAGGTACAGGATGTCAGACACTCCTACAGGCGAAACCCTTACGTTACCGTTGCTCCCGATGCG
Source organism: SAR324 cluster bacterium (assembly GCA_027297205.1). Taxonomy (GTDB): domain Bacteria; phylum SAR324; class SAR324; order SAR324; family JACQKK01; genus JAPUIH01. The sequence goes on from JAPUIH010000041.1 coordinate 1,925, forward strand.
GGAGGACATCATCTACCCCGGCATGACCGTGCCCTTTTTTATTGGGCGCAAGCAATCCATGGAAGCTGTGGAAGAGGCCCTGAAGGGAGATCGCCGAATATTCGTGGTCACGCAAAAGGACACTTCGATTGAGCGGCCATCCCAGGAGGACCTTTTTCCTTTGGGCACCATTGGAAACGTTTTGCAGATCATGCGGTTGCCCAACGGGACATTAAAGGCGCTTTACGAGGCCAAAACCCGAGGCCGGCTCCTTGCGGCAAAGATGGGCAAGGACCATTATTCCGCTCAGGTGGAAGAATTACCGGAGATCGAGAGCGGCAATACGGAAATCGAGGAACTGGCGGAGCAGACAAGGGAGTTGCTTCCCCGCTACATACAGGACACGAAGAAGAATCCCAGCGAGATCGATACCGAAGCCATTGTCAGTAATTCCGCCCATGAACTGGCCGATAAGATCGCGCCGTTGCTCAATACGACCCGGGAAAACAAGCAGCTTATTCTTGAGGAGTTAGACCCGTTCCAGCGCCTTAACATTGTGTACAAGGAGATGGACGAGGAGTCCGAAGTCCGTAAGTTGGAGAAAAAGCTCAAGGATCAGGTGCGCAAAACCGTAGGCACAACCCATCGTGACCACTATCTGAACGACCAGCTTAAAGCCATCCAGAAGGAGTTGGGACAGGCCGACGAAGGACGGGACGATTTTGAGGAATACGAGCATCTGATAGAAGAAGCCAAGATGCCCGAAAACGTGGATGAGACCGCCAAGAAAGAGTTGAAGAAGCTGCGCATGATGTCGCCCATGTCGGCGGAGGCGAACGTAGGGCGCAATTACCTGGACTGGCTGGTCAGCATGCCCTGGTCGGTGAAAACAGAAGACTCCTTCGACTTGAAAAACGCGCGCAAGATACTCGACGAGGACCACTACGGCCTGGTGAAAGCGAAAGAGCGGATCGTCGAGTACATTGCCGTCAGCAAGCTGAAAGGGCACCTGAAAGGCCCTATCCTATGTTTTACAGGCCCGCCCGGTGTAGGCAAAACCTCCCTGGCCAAGTCCATAGCGCGCGCCCTAGGCCGGAATTTTGCCCGGATGAGCTTGGGCGGTATTCGTGACGAGGCGGAAATCCGCGGGCATCGGCGCACCTATATCGGGGCTATGCCTGGCAAGATCATCCAGGCGTCGCGCAAGGCCGGCAGCAAGAATCCGGTAATATTGATGGACGAGGTGGATAAGCTTTACGCGAGCATCATGGGAGATCCCTCCGCGGCGCTTCTGGAAGTGCTGGACCCGGAGCAGAATAATACGTTTATGGACCATTATATCGAGGTGGAATACGATCTCTCCGACTCGTTGTTCATCTGCACCGCCAATTCAACCGTGAACATTTCCCCGCCTCTCTTGGACAGGATGGAAGTTATAGCCCTGCCGGGGTATACGGAGCTCGAAAAAGTCAAAATCGCGCAAAACCATCTCATCAATAAGCAGTTGGAGGAGCACGGCCTGATCGATGAGAAGGTGACCGTGCGCAAGGAGAGCATCCTGAAAATCATTCAGGATTATACCCGGGAGGCTGGAGTGCGGGGCCTTGAGCGCGAAATCGGGAAGGTATTCCGTAAAGTGGTTACCCAGCACGAGAAGAACAAGAGGAAAAAAATCACCCAGATTACCCCGAAGAACCTGCCCAAATTGCTGGGTGTGCCCCGCTTCAGGCATATGGAAGCGGAGAAGAAGGATGAAGTGGGTATTACCGCGGGATTGGGCGTTACGCCATCGGGGGGGGAATTGCTGATCACGGAAGTCAAGACCATGCCCGGTACGGGCAGGCGCTCCGTGACGGGACAGTTGGGCGATGTGATGAAAGAATCGGCTCAAATCGCCTTCAGTTTTATCCGCGCCAAGGCGGATCAGTTGGGTATTTACACTTCACAGTTGAAAAGGATGGATATTCACATCCACCTTCCCGAAGGCGCGTTTCCTAAAGAGGGACCCTCCGCGGGTATCACCCTGGTTACCTCGTTGGTTAGTGCTTTGACGGATATTCCAGTTCGCAAGGATGTGGCGATGACCGGTGAAATCACTTTGCGCGGCCTGGTGTTGGGGATAGGTGGATTGAAGGAAAAACTCCTGGCCGCAAGGCGCAGCAGAATAAAGGAAGTGATCATTCCCAAGGAAAATGAAAAGGACCTCGCCGATGTTCCGGAGGAAATCCTCAAGGCTATTAAAATCACTCCGGTGGAGTACCTGGAAGAAGTGGTTGCGATCGCCCTGACAAGAGAAACCACTCCCCTCACCGAGGAGGAGATCAAAGAGGAGGAAAGGCGCATCGCAGCCATGAAAGATATAGCGCCGCTGGATGAAGTGATTGGTGAAGAGAATCGAAACGCTATCTAATTGATATGCTGGTGATTAATATTGCGGGAGTAGGGCAACGCTAACGGTAGCGCCGCCATATTCCGACCACCACCCCCTGGATGCTTACATCGTCCTTGGTGATAATGATCGGAGCGACGGCCGGGTTCGCCGGCTGTAGGCGGATCTGGCCGTTTTCACGATAAAAGCGCTTGAGGGTGGCTTCCTGGCTGTTAATCAGAGCCACCACCATCTCTCCATTGCGGGCATTCTGCCGGGGTTCCATCACCACAAAATCTCCATCGAGAATTCCGTCCTCGATCATGGATTCGCCACGTACCTGTAAGGCATAGTGGCCGCGGCCCGATCCCGCCAGAGAGGCGGGGACGGCGAGGGTCTCGTTGCTTTGCTCGATCGCTTCGATGGGCTTGCCGGCGGCAACGAAACCGACCAGGGGCAATTCCAGGGTCTCCTCCCGGTATGCGGCGCCGCGCGCAGCCGCGACGGGATTGACCACTCGCAGAGAACGCGAAAGAAAATCCGTCTTGGTAAGAAAGTTCTTTTTTACCAATGCTTTAATGTGCTTGTGGACACCGGCGGCGGAGACAAGATTAAAACGCTTGGCGATGTCCCGTACGGAAGGAGGGTAACCCTTGGAACCTACAAATTCGTCAATAAATTGGAGGACTTCTCTTTGTCTGCGGGTAAGTTCTTTCATACTTATGACCCCGATCTAAGGAACCCCCTCGTCACCATAGAAAATAGAGGCAACACATGGAACTCCGAGATGAGTGAACATATGTTGCAGTGCTTGTCGCAAAATGTCAAGTATTCTACAGATGCGAAAATTGGGCAGGCGAAAGCCGGTAAATATGGCGATTTTTAAAAAGTAATCAGCATTATGTTAACTAAATAAATTTATAACCCATCCCCACCCATAACACTCAATACACCCCAGACAATACCTTCGAAGTCGAATTCCTGTCATAACGCAAAACTGTATCTTGCCTTTTCCAACGCCCTTGTTTCGCCACGATATTAAGGGGTACGCCCCGATCCAATAAATACGTGGCACATCCCGCACGCAGGGAGTGGCCGCCGAAATTTTCAGGGTCCATGCCGCAGCAGGAGGCGGCCCACTTGACCAGCTTACCGATGGACACCGTAGAAAGGGCACCGCCCAGCTGTCCCCAGCGATTGATGGACGGGAAGAGGGGGCCCGTGGCAATGC
>JAPUIH010000042.1 GCA_027297205.1 SAR324 cluster bacterium
GGCAATAGCATCAGCACACCCGGCACGAAATAGCGCGCGGATTTGCACGAGCAAAGCTTTCGCGGTTGTTGCACGCGGATTGCCCTCTGCTGTGATAAAATGGGATACGAAAACTTGCCCTTCGTCTGATAAATTGCCTGCATAGCCGGTAATGTATCTTAACCGTTTTCGCCGGTAATTTGCAGTAAATGCCTGTGTATTCCAGCCAGGAACGAACATTGGCAAGGGGGTGAACTGAAAGAATTGACGAAATTCGTGGCCGAAGCGATTCCCCCCGCAATGGTTGCTTTTCGGCGTGCACGAAGCTATGGCGCGGGATTCGTTAGCATGCCGGACATGGCTACGCACCCGGAATAATGAACCTTGCACCCAGCGTCCGGCAGGGGGGCAATAATTATTGGACGAACCGCTTCGTTTTCGTTTGGAAAAGGTGCGAAAAAAAGCTGTCTTTTTTTGCCAAAAACAATTGACAATCCTCATCATGGGCGAGTATAAATCAATTCGATTTGAGGTCTTTTACAAAAGACCTCCGATTGAATAGCAAAAGGAATTGCGCGCCCTGCCGCCCGTCCCGAGTGGACTGGCACCGACCGAAAACAACATCGGTACAGCGCCGGCGCACACACAGTCTCTTTCCATTACCGGGTAGGATGTTCATGGATCGACATCATGCCGGTGGCGTGCTTTCCACAAGTTCACATTTTCTTTTCCACAGCCTATCGGCTTTGGCGCGGTCTCCCTATTGCGGAGAGCCTGGCTCTCCCAATTATAGAGAGACTCGCGCTGCATTCTCTTGCGGCCGCCCACGGAAGGGCCTGCTCTCAAGATAGGGAATTCATCACGAGAGAATACAATGCGAAACAGGGATAACATCATCGTCGGCCTGGACATAGGCACCACTAAAATTTGCGCCATGGCCGCCGAAGTGGACGGCGGGCGGCCCCTGAAAGTGGTGGGATTCGGCCAGTCCACCTCGGACGGCATCCGCAAGGGAGTCGTGATCGACATCGAGAAGACCGTGCGCTCCATTCAGCAAGCCCTGCGGGAATGCGAGTTGATGTGCGGCGTGCAGATCAAGGAAGTGCTCGCCGGAATTGCGGGACATCATATTCAGGGCATCAACCGCGACGGCATGGTGACGGTGCAGAACAACCGCACCGTGACGGATGATGATATCCGCCGGGTGATCGAAGCCGCCCAAGCCATCAACATCCCCAACGACCGGGAAATCCTGCACATTCTGCCTCAGGACTTCATCGTGGACGAACAGGATGGCGTGCAGAATCCGCGGGGTATGATGGGCATCCGCCTGGAAGTGGACGTGCACATCGTCACCTGCTCGGCCACTTCGGCCCAGAACATTATCAAATGCTGCAATCTGGCCGGGCTGGAAGTGTCCAATATTGTGCTGGAGCCCCTGGCCTCCGCTCAGGCGGTGCTGAGCGAGGATGAAAAGGAGTTGGGCGTGGTGCTGGTGGATATCGGTGGGGGCACCGGAGATATTGCGATCTATTCCAACGGCAGCATCGTGCATACCTCGGTGCTGGCCCTGGGCGGCAACCATCTCACCCAGGACATCGCAATCGGCTTGAGCACTCCCATTTCCGAAGCCGAGACCCTCAAGCACGAGCACGGAGTGGCTTCCACCAACCTGGTGGACGCCGATGAAATGATCGAGGTGCCTTCCGTGGGCGGAAGGCGCACCCGCACCCTGGAAAAGCGGCTGCTGGCCAGCATCATCGAATCGCGCCTGCGGGAGATATATGAGCTGATCGGCACGGAGATCGACCGCTCCAACTACAGGCATGTGATCGCTTCCGGGGTCGTCATCACCGGCGGCAGCAGCATTATGCCGGGCGCGGATGAATTGGCTTCGGAAATATTGAAGTTTCCAACCCGGGTTGGTTTTCCGGAGGACGTTGCGGGTTTAACGGAAACCGTATATTCGCCCATGTACGCTACCGGCGTGGGACTGCTGCGGTATGGGCTGAGCAATGGCGAGGAGAGCTACGTTCCCCAATTTGCAGTAGACGCGAGCATGTTCAACCGCGTTTCCCGCCGCATGCGGGAGTGGGTGCAGGATATTTTTTAGGATGGCAGGAGGCCGTGCGAGCGGCCGGCCCAGGGAGAGGCAGTCTGCCTTCCGCTTGACGCGCCCGGGACGTACCGGGCGCCAGGGTAATTGGACAATCCCCAATGGAGGTTCACAGCCATGACGACGGTGGGAATCGAAGAAATCAGGGAATCGGCCTTGCCGGAAGCCACCCTAAAGGTGGTCGGAGTCGGGGGTGGGGGCGGAAACGCCGTCAACCGCATGATCGACCACGGTCTGGGCAATGTTGAGTTTATGGTGGCCAATACCGACGTGCAGGACCTGAAAAAGTCCAAGGCGAACCACAAGCTGCAGCTGGGACCCAAGTGCACGCGTGGCCTGGGGGCCGGCGCCAAGCCGGATCTGGGGCGCGAGGCGGCCATGGAAGAACTGGAGATGGTGCGCGAGCACCTGGCCGGCGTGGACATGGTTTTCATCACCGCCGGTCTGGGCGGGGGCACGGGCACCGGCGCTTCCCCGGTCATCGCCGAGCTTGCACGTGAGGAGGGTTGTCTTACCGTAGGGATTGTTACCAAGCCCTTCAAGTTCGAAGGCAAGGTGCGGCAACGCAATGGAGAAGAGGGTATCCTGCAACTGCGCAAGCATGTGGACACCCTGATCGTAATTCCCAACGACAACCTGCTCATGCTGGCCAACAAGAAAACATCCATTTTGGATGCTTTCAGCATGGCGGACGACGTGCTGCGGGTCGCCGTGACCGGCATTTCGACGCTCATCAACAAGTCCGGGCTGATCAACCTGGATTTCGCCGACGTGCATGCCGTGATGTCCAATATGGGACAGGCGATCATGGGCACGGGCGTGGGTACCGGAGATAACCGGGCCGTCGAGGCGGCGGGGAAAGCCATTCGCAGTCCCTTGCTGGAAGATTGCAGGATCGATGGCGCTCTGGGCGTACTGATTCATGTAGCCGGTCCGCCTTCCTTGACTTTGCATGAGGTAAACGAGGCGGCGGAGTTGATTACCGACCATGCGGACGATGACGCCAACATTATTTTCGGTGCCTCGATTGAAGAGGATATGGAAAATGAGCAGATCGAAGTGACCGTTATTGCCACGGGATTCGGCGCGGAACCTTACATGAAGAAGAGTAATGACGTGGCAAAGAAGCACCAGGTGCCAGCCTCGTTTTCCGCTTTCGCCGAGGATGAGGATTCCGCACCGGAGTTCGGAGCGGACATTCCCGAATTGGCGCCCGTGGAGCCGGAGGAAGCCTTCCGCAGCACTTTCGCTGAGCATGCTCTGGAGGTGGGAGAGGAGCAGCAGGAAGAGGATGAGGAGGAAGTGCTGGAACTGGAGGATCCGATTATGGAGCCCATCGAAACGGCACCCCAAATACCCACCAGCTACAAGCCGGAAGAAAAGCCTGGCGGTTCCCGCAACGGCCGCCTCAGCTCGGACTATGACGTGCCCGCCTTCATTCGGCGCCGCTCGAAGCAACTGGCTGAATAGAATAAGCACCATTCATGGCCGCGGGTACGGCAGAAATGCCGGCGCCCGCGCGGGCCCCATACCCCCCACCGGCCCCTGCCGCGCCACGGCAATGCAGCATGTCCTCGTTTCGGCCAATACAAATTCTCCTTTTATGCGAGGACAGTTCGTGGTAGGCTCCCTACTCCTGGAGTTTTACCAGGCTGGCCCTCAGCACTGATCGTACCGCCAGCCATTTCCAGGCGCGGCATGCGCAATGCCGCGGCAAAAGCAAGCCAATGGAATAGGAAATAATACTGGGAAGGCGACAATCCGCTTTCCCCTGAAACTGGTAGAGGCAGAAAGACAGGAAATACAAAGGGGTGGAAGGCAGGCGGTAATAATGACCGCCTACCCAATTGCTTTTTGCAATGCGCGGATGCCGGATACACGACACAGGATCCGCAATATAGGAGTACAGACTTAACGCTGCCAAGGATCAGGATGCGTTTTGACAGGGATGTTCGCGTCTACGACAAGGAATTGACGGCCCAGGACCCCTACGGATCAAGCACCGTTGAGAATAACGTCCTGGCACTTCGCGAACAAATGACACAACACTGTCCCACGGATATTACATGATTTCTGCCGTGGGCATGCACCGGGCGCCGGGCGAATCGGCTGAATTCGTTGCTATGCACAGCCTGCGAATGCAATTGCATTCCATCGCATAAGGCGCTGGAATACTGGGCAGTTTCTTTGTGAACGGCCCAGGTTGTGGCTCAAATAATCTATTCCCTGAAGCCCGCCGCGGCGATGAGTGCCGCTGGCGGCTGTATTCCCGACTAAGCCCTCCTCCCACTATACACGCCGTGGTTTGGCTGGCCGCAAGCCCGACAGGGGTCTTGCCGCCGTCGGGCCACGTTCGCCTTTCCTGTCCATCTGTTTCGCCCTCAAGGCCGGACGGAGCTGAGTGGTGCAACCACCGCTCGCGTCTCCCAAGGCCCTTAATATGCTGGGCCGCCGATGAACTGGATGAACGACTCCCTGAAAAGACTGGGCCTAAATTCCCTGATGCTGGGTGCACTCTCCGGAGTTTGGGGAGCTTCCCTTTACCGGGGGATGGACTGGCTCACCGCGTCCTATCTATCTTCCGCCGCGTCGACGGTTCTGACAGGCATGGCAATGGGATTGGGGCTATGCGCCCTGCTCGCGTCCGTGGAGGATTTGTATAATCGGTTTTGGCGGCGTGCGGGAAAAACCGCGCTCACCGCGGGGCTGCTGGGCCTTGTGGTAGGTGGCGCGGGATTCGGGCTGGCATGGCTGCTGCTGACCGTTTTCAGTGCGGGAGGCGATATTTCATCCGGAATTGGTGCGGCCCATTGGGTATTTATTCCGCTGTTGATGGGCTTGTTCGGTGGCGCGGCCGGGATGGGTTCCGGGCTTTCCGTGTGGCGGCCGCGGCGGGGCGCGCGCCGTGGTTTGACCGGGCTAGGGGCGGGTGCGTTGCTGGGATTGCCCCTCACGGCCCTATTGGCCCTGGCGCCGGAACAGGGCTGGCTGTTCGAGGCCGCTTTTGCAAGCTGGGGAGCGCTAATGGCGCTGACTATGTTCTGGGGCGAGAGAAAAACCGTGCGCCACTGGCTGAGAATTCTGACCGGCCCTGGGGCGGACTCGTTTTTTCCCCTGCGAGGAAGTTCGGTCACTCTGGGCAAGCTCGAATCCAACGATATTCCCCTGCTGTACTACCAGGAGATATTTCCCTTTCATTGCCAACTGCGCTGGGAGGCGGACCATTACAAAATCGTGGACAGGGAGCAGGGAGGGATGGTGTTGGTCAATTACCGGCAGATTCACGAGCAGGACCTCAAACACGGCGACCTGGTAAAACTGGGCACGGCCCTGTTGCAATATGGGGAGGCATCATGAACGGGAATTGCACGGCTTCATTACTCGGCATGATACCGCGCCGCGCCTTGTTATCGGCGGGACTGCTCGGTGCTCTGTTCGCTGCGGGCGCGGGACTGGCCTGGGCAGGCGCGGTGGCGGATGGGCCGGTTGCGAGAGGGCGGGGCGTGTCCGTGGAGGTCAGTCCCGCGCCCGCGCAGGTTTTCGGCGGGGTATTGGATGAAACGGCTCCCGTGGCCCGGCATGCTGCGGTATTCCGCCTTGGCCTACCCACCAACGGTGGCGCGGAAGCCCTGTGGCATGGGGCAGCCTTTGTGGCGACACTGCCCGTATTGGTTTGGCTTCTGCTCCGGCAGCGGGGCATCAACGAAATCGTTTCCCCTGGCTTTGAAATCATCACCAATAGCGAGCCCCGCGAGTTCATCCCGCTGAAGGAAAAGTTCCAACATATGGATTTCCTGAACCAAGTGGAGACAAAGGGGGCGCTGCGGCTCTCCGCCAACCTCAACAAAGTCAATCTGTCCTTCCGCCGCTACGGATATCTGTTGGAAGACAAGAATTTCCGCAACGCATTGCTGGTAAACAGGCGGCGCGTGCGGCGCACCCTGCTCCGGGATGGCGACGTGTTGGATCTGGGTGACTTGACGTTGCTTTACCGGGACAACCGGGAAGTGCCGATTACCCGGCACTCCGCGATTACGCCTCCCGAAGGCAAAGTGCAGATTAAATTCGACAAGGCGCGGGGCCCTGTGCGCAAGGGCACGCCCATGCTGGTCTGCGACTTGCCTTCCGCGCGCAACTATTACATTACCAAAAACCTCATTTTCATAGGCCGTTCTGAGAACAACGACCTGATCGTCAAGTCACGCAACGTGGCCTACCGCCATGCCAAAATCGAGCGTATCGGTGGGCGCTACAAATTGCTGGACTTGGCCAATACGGGTAATACCTTTGTGAACAACCGCAGGGTAGAGCAGCGCATGCTCAAGGACGGCGATGAAATATCCATAGACAATCAGCGCATGAAGTTTCAGTTGGTGCAAAAGCCGGTCAATGAGCTACCGCGGGTGGCACAATCGCCCCCGGAGCCCGCCAATGGTGAGCTGGAAGAACTCAATCAGCATGAGAATCTGCCCCGCACGGCGGAAGAATAGCGTCCGCCCGGCGTGGCGTTTGTCCTAGGTTGCGTACAGTAAAAATGAGGGCCACGGCGGCGAAAAAACAACCGGCCGGCTTACCCGGCGCGGACGCTAATGCCCATAAGAAAAATCTGCTCATCGAGGCCCTTTCCTACATCGGCCGTTTCGAAGACAAGATCGTCGTGATCAAGTACGGCGGCGCGGTCATGGTGCGTGAGGAGGTCAAGCGGAGCTTTTCCCAGGATGTGGTGCTCTTGCGCTCCTTGGGCATGCGCCCCGTGATTGTCCATGGCGGAGGGCCCGAAGTGAGCAAGGCCATGCACGAAATGGGGCATGAGCCGCGGTTTGTGGAGGGCCTGCGCGTCACCACCGCGGAGGGGTTGCGCATCACCGAGATGGTGCTGTCGGGAACCATCAACAAGGACATCACCGCCCGCCTCAACACCGCTGGAGGGAGCGGTGTCGGATTGAGCGGAAAGGATGCCGGGCTGATCATGGCGCGCAAGATGGACAGCCTCAACGGGGTGGACCTGGGCTTCGTCGGGGAAATCACGCACATCAACCCGTCCATCCTCAATCTGTTGCTGGAAAACGGATACATTCCCGTAATTTCTCCCCTGGGTATGGGAGAAGACGGCACCACCTACAATATTAATGCGGATACCGCCGCTTCACGCATTGCCGGGGCGCTGGCTGCCGAGAAGCTGATCTTCATGACCGATGTGGAAGGCGTACTCCGCGCCGGCAAGCTGGTTTCCGCCATGTCCGTGGACGAGGCTGGACGGCTGATCTCCGAGGGCGTTATCGATGGCGGCATGATACCCAAGGTGGAGGCTATTCTGCACGGTCTTGCACATGGAGTGGCCTCCGCGGCCATCATCTGCGGCAACGACCACCATGCCATAATCGCCGAGTTGTTCACGGACAAAGGCATCGGCACCATCTTCACCGCCTAACCCGCCGGGCGGCGTCTCTTCAAGTTTACCAATTTCCCGCGCAGATTGCGGGCACCGAATTTAAGCCGCGGCCGCAATTCCTTTCATGGGACGTTTGCGGGCGGTGTGCATTTCCCGGGATCGCCATGCGCCACTCGGCGATTGTGGCGGCCCCCGCTCTTTGTTAGAGTGGAGCCATGCCGCTCCAGCAGGCACAGGCCGAAACCGTCAAGGGAATGGCGGGAAGCCGGCGGCACATGATCGGGATGCGCATTGCCCATGACCTCACTGAATCCGTCACAGCAGCAGATCGTAGAACATATGGAAGGACCCGCGCTGGTCATTGCCGGCGCGGGCAGCGGCAAGACCCGTGTGATCACCCACCGGGTGGCCCACCTGATCGAAAAAGGCATTCCTCCCTCCAGCATCATGATGGTGACCTTCACCAACAAGTCCGCCGAGGAAATGCTGCGCCGGGCCGAAGGCCTTATCGCCAAACGGGAGCAGATTAATCAAATTGTCTCGGGCACCTTCCACTCCCTGGCCAACCGCTTCCTGCGCCGCTACGCGCCCCTGGTGGGCCATGAGCATAACTTCAGCATACTGGACGAGGAGGATTCGCGGGACGTTGTCAGAGCAGCTATCGCCGAGTGCATCTCCAAAAGCGAGCGCAAGTTCCCCACTGCGGCGGTGGTGCGCAATCTGTTTTCCATGGCATTCAACAAGAACGTGCCCATCGCCCAGCAGGTGGAAAAGGAATCTCCCTGGCTGATGGACTTTTTGGGGGAACTCGAGGCCCTGCATACCGCTTACGGGAAGAAAAAGCGGGAAAACAATGCGATGGACTTCGACGATCTGTTGGCCAACTGGCATTTGCTACTGACCACCAAGCCCGATCTGGAACTGGCCGGGCGCATCCGCTTCATCATGGTGGACGAATACCAAGACACCAATTCGGTGCAGGCGGAAATCGTGGAACTGCTGGCCCGGCAGCACCGCAACCTGATGGTGGTGGGGGACGATGCCCAGTCTATCTATGGCTGGCGGGGCGCGAACTTCGCCAACATTCTCCGCTTTCCCGACCGTTTTGGGGGCGAGGTGTACCGGCTGGAAGAAAATTACCGCTCCACGCCCAATATCCTCGCACTCGCCAATTGCAGCATCAACAACAATACCGCCCAGTTCGTCAAGAACTTGTATTCGGTCAAGCCCGAGATGGAGATTCCGCGGGTGGTGCATGTCTACGACCAGCAGCAGGAAGCCGACCTGGTCACCGATCAGATTCTGTATTACGCCGACCAGGACATCCCCCTGCGGCATATGGGGGTGCTCTACCGCAACCACATGCAATCGGCCGTATTGCAATTGCGGCTTACGGAGCGGGGTATTCCCTTCATGGTGCGCTCCGGCATCAAGTTTTTCGAGCAGGCCCACATCAAGGATGTGGTGGCGTTCCTGAAGGTGGTGTTCAATCCCCTGGATGAAATTGCGTGGTTGCGCATCCTGAAAATGCTGCCGGGTATCGGCAATACCACTGCCCAGCGCATCTTCAGGATATTCCGCGAACAGCAAGCGGTACGTCTCTCTCCCGACAATGAGGCATTGACAAAGGCCGTGCCCGCCAAGGCGCGGGAGGATTGGCTGCGCCTGGCCGAGACCCTCAAAGCGCTGATCCGCGAAGGCGTCACCCCCACGGAAATGATAGATACGGTGCGGCAGGGCTTCTACCACGACCGGCTGTATTCCAGCTTCGACAATGCCGGGGAGCGCGAGGCGGAACTGAAATATCTGGGGGAATTCGCCCAAAAATACCGCTCCCTGGAGCGTTTCCTGGGCCAGCTCGCTTTGGTGGGCAGTACGGTTGTGCGGGATTACGACGAGGAAACTCAGGGAGATGAGGACTATCTCACCCTAACCACCATCCACCAGGCCAAGGGTCTGGAATGGGATGTGGTATTCCTGCTGGGGCTGGCGGAGGGCCAGTTTCCCCATGCCCGCTGTCTGGAGCCTCCCGAACGGCTGGAAGAAGAGCGCCGGCTGTTCTACGTGGGTGTGACCCGCTGCAAGCGCTATCTGGAGATATACGTGCCCCTGGTGACCTTCCACAACGGCATGTCGGAGATTTGCCGTGCCTCCAGATTTGTGGAAGAATTGCCGGAACATGTGGTCGAAGTCACAAAGGCCGTGGGGCTGGAAAACCTGCAATCGCGGGTGAGCCGGCGCCGCGAGCTTTCTGTGGATTTCTGACAACGCCCAACCGCTCCCGCCGGGAAAATCATGAGCGATACCCAGCCCGCAACCGGCGGCCAAGCCAGCCAGCCGTCTTCCTTCAGGCACCCCTTGTTCCGGGTGCTGGCGGACGAATTTCGTGTTTCCCACGACACCCTTAATGAAATCAACGAGGAGTTGGCGGGGCGTATGCCCGCGTTGGCGGATCTTAAGGCGTTGCTGCTGCACCATGAGGTAAGCACGCCGGATGTGCTGCAGCAGGGCGTGGCGCGCATGTTTGGCCTGGAATTTATCCCAAGTCTGGACGATGCGGAAATTTCGCCCGAATTTACCGCGTCAATCCCCATCCGTTACGCCAAGAAATTCATGTTCTTCCCCACCCGTATGACCGATGAAGAGTTGTGGGTGGCTGTGGAAAATCCCGATGTACTTGATCCAATTGAGGATGTGGGGCGGCGCTTCAAGCGCCGGATTCGGCAGGTGGTTTCCACCCATCAAGCCATCCTGAGCCTGATCAACAGGGCCTACGACCGCGCCGATGCGACGACGGACCAAGTGTTCGAAGTGATCGATGCGGCGAGCAGCGTGGATGCAGGCAGTCCTTGGGGTATCGAAGAGCCGGAAGACCTGATCGATGCCCATGACGAGGAGCCGATTAAGAAGTTGCTCAACAACATCCTCTATCAGGCAGCCAAGAGCAACACCAGCGACGTGCACATCGACGCCAATTCCTCGGAGGTGGTGGTGCGCTTCCGCGTGGATGGCGTGCTGCACAATACCCTGACCCTGCCCAAGGGCATCCAGCGCACGTTGATCAACCGCATCAAGATCATGTCGCGGCTGGACATCTCTCAGCGCGGCCTGCCCCAGGATGGCCGCACGCTGATTCTGATCGGCGGGCGAAAGATCGACATCCGCGTGTCCACAATGCCCACGGTATTTGAAGAGAAAGCGGTGATGCGCCTCCTCTACCAGGATCAGGACCTGTTTGGCCTGGAGCAGTTGGGCATGCCGGAACAGATTTACACCAAGCTCAGCCAACTGGTGAAGCAGACCGGGGGGATTATCCTGGTCAGTGGTCCCACCGGAAGCGGCAAGACCACTACCCTCTACGGGGCGCTCAACGAGATTGACCGGCACAGCCTGAACATCATGACCATCGAAGACCCGGTGGAATACAAGATGGCGGGTTATGTGCAAATCGAAGTCAATCCCAAAGTGGGCCTGACGTTTGCCAATGCCCTGCGCTCGGTGCTGCGGCAGGACCCCGATGTAATCATGGTGGGAGAGATGCGCGACCAGGAAACCGCCATGATCGCCATCCAGGCGGCCCTGACCGGCCATACCGTGTTCAGCACCGTCCATACCAACAGCGCGCCGGCCACCATCGCCAGGCTGGTGGATATGGGGGTGGAGCCCTATCTGATTTCCTCATCGCTGATGGCTGTGCTTGCCCAGCGCCTGGTACGGCGCATCTGTGACAATTGCAGGGAGGAAATTCCGGTAAATCTCGCCCTTCTCATGGAACTGGGCATCGAAAAGACAGAACAGAGCGGGTGGAAGTCCATTTACCATGGGAAGGGCTGCGCGAATTGCAACGGAACCGGATATCAGGGCCGCGTTGGCCTATTCGAAATGTTGGTGATGACCGAACCCGTGAAGAGTATCTTGCTGAAAACCAACGATGCCAATCAGATTCGCGATGTCGCGGTTTCCGACGGCATGCTCAGCATGCGCAAGGCCGGCCAACAACTGGTGCGTGACGGGGTCACCACCATCGAAGAAATCCTTCACGCTACCCGGGAAGACTAGCAGCTCCGGCGAGCCATCCCTGGCCGGGGACCCTAGCCGCGGCATTGTCTCTGCATTGTGATTTTCGACGGTGGGCTGCCAAGGGCCCTCCGCCGGTGCCCACGGGAGCGGTTAGCGACCGGCCTTCGAAAGCAATAGTCATGGCCATAGCGATCGGCGACATTCACGGATGCTTGAGACCGCTGATGCGCCTCATCGAGCGCCTCCCAGTTGATGAGGAGTTGGTATTTCTCGGCGATTATATCGACCGGGGGCCGGATTCCGCGGGCGTCGTGAACTATCTGCGGGAGTTGCACAGGGAGCGCGCCTGCCGTTTTCTGAAGGGAAACCACGAAGATATGATGTGGAACGCTATCGAGGATGCCGATGAAATTGCTGTTTGGCTGATTAACGGCGGGCAGGCCACCCTCGAAAGTTATGGGGTGCGCCGTGGTCAGTGGAGCAATGGCCAGGAACGGGGAGCTTTCCTGACAGAGCATGCGGATTTTTTCGAGAAACTGGACATCTACTACGAAAATGAACACACCATATTCGTGCATGCCGGAGTGGACGTCACGATTCCGGATATGGCCTGCCAGAGCCCACAGGTACTGATGTGGATCCGCGAAGGATTCCACCGCAATGCCCAACAGTGGCAGGGCAAGGAGATTATTTTCGGCCATACGCCAACCCGGTACATGGGCTTGAGCGGTAAGGATATATTCCGGAACGGGCGGGTCTATGGAATTGATACCGGCTGCTGTTACGGAGGCTATCTCACCGCAATCGATGCACGGACGCACGAGGTCTATCAGGAGGCCAGCGATTTTAGCTATTGAGGCTACCGCATGCTGAAGATTGTGGTTGAT